>JANLQI010000012.1:0-3447 GCA_031367705.1 Saprospiraceae bacterium
TGTAAATTACGGGTAAAATTGTAATAACACAAAGGAAAACACTTTTCAACCTTTATTCTATCCCCCAAAAGTAGGATTTTAAACAGATAGTCCCTTTTTAGTTGTAGAAAAACCTATTTGTAATACTGAGGGGGTTAAAAATCCCCCTAAATAGTGAGAAATGGACTAAACTAACTTTTTATCTTTGATTGAAAAACGACAAAAAACAACCTTTTACAAACCATTGATTATGAAATACTTATTTATTTTACTCCTATTTCCATTAAGTCTTTTTGCTCAAAAAAAACCCATTTTTAAAATTGACAGTATGACAATTGAGGGCATCATTCTGGATAAAGATTGGATATGGCATACAGGTGATAATCCCGAATGGGCGAAAGCAGATTTTGATGACAGTAATTGGGAAAGTATTAAACCCTATCAATCATTTTTCGATAGTCCACAATTAGATAATGCAGAGAGAGGTTGGTTTCGTATTCATATTGATGTGGATTCGATGCTGCTTAATAAACCTTTAATGCCTGTTTTTTATACGATTGGTGCTTCAGAAATTTATCTTAATGAAAAATTAGTGAAAAAAGTCGGTATCGTTAGCAAAAATCCTAATATTGAAAAAACGTTTACGACACCTATTGGTTTACCTTTTATTATTGTTTTTTCAAAACACAAAGCTAATGTTATTGCTATTAGATATTCGTTGACTCATGGCAATTTTTATTTCCCGAAGTTTGCTTATACAAAATACTCCCCTATTTTTATTAGCTTACAAGACGCACAAATGGCACATGACGCACAAATGGCGCTCATTAAACAGCTTGTCTATTTTGTAATTCTTATGGGATTTTTCTTTGGATTGGCTTTCACACATTTTTCCTTTTATTATTATTTACCCATTCAGAAAGCTAACTTGCTATTTGGCTTAGCTATGTTGGTTAAAGGTATTGCTTTTCTGACGGACTATTTTCTTATAACAGATCTTATATCTGTTTCGGGCTATACTATTCTTATAATTATTCGATGTATTGCTTTTTCGAGTCATTCTCTTCTACTCGTTTTAGCCATCCACAGTTATCTCAAACAAAAATTGACAAACGGATTTTGGGTCATAGTCAGTATTCTTGTATGTGTTTTTGCATTTCAATTTACAGACATCAATACGAAATTAGAGTTGAGTATTTACGAGTATAGTTTTGCAATACCAAATCTATATTATCTTTTTATTCTTAGACGCACTATTAAAGCGGGCAATAATGACGGGTTGATGATTTATTATACAGGCATCATTTGTTTCATTGGTTTAGTGCTAAGACCAACAACTGATACGCTTCTTTTATTTGGCATAAACTATCCTTGGATTCCGTTGATGGGTGATGCCTTATTGTATCTTACCTATTTTAGTATCACCTTAGGCATGTCTTTGACCTTAGCCCGTGATTTTGCAAAGACTGATACTTCACTACAAGTAAAAGAAAAAGAAGTCCAACAACTCTCTAATGAAAAACTCCGCATCGCTGCCGATATGCACGACGACATCGGTTCAGACCTTTCTGCCCTCAACCTCAAAGCGGGAATGATTCGCCAAAAAGTAAAATCGGGCAAACAACCGATATCGGAAATTGACAACCTTGTGGATTTTACACGGGACATTGCTAAAAAAGTACGTGAAGTAATATGGACGGTCAATGCACGACATGACAGTCTTTCAAGCGTTGTCAACTATTTTGATACCTACGCCGATGATTTTTTTGAACCGACAAATATTACTGTCCGAACAAGTTTGCCAAAAGATATTCCGCAGATAGACATAAATGGCGAAAACCGTAAAATGCTGCTGATGTGTTTCAAAGAAGCACTCAATAATGTGTTGAAACATGCCAAAGCCAATGAGTTGAATATCTCGTTTACGACAGACAATGCTTTGTTTACAATTTCGATTCAAGATAATGGTGTGGGTTTCAACCCTGTTTTACTGAGGGGTAGTACAGCCGAGAGTAATGGTTTGATGAATATGCAAGAACGAATGACAGGAATTGGTGGACAATGCCGTATTCAAACATCGCCGCAAGGAACGGTTGTCGTATTCTCGTTGCCTATTTAACAGGTGATAAAATATCAAAATCACCCTTTTGGGGGATAATTTACTGAGGGGGTATTTTTAATTTTGCCATGATTTAACAAAGAATAAATTGATTGATAAACATTTTTTGTTAACAACTTAAATTTTTCAAATGAGAAAGTTAATGCTTTATACTTGCTTTTTAGCATCCCTTTCTATGATTGCATACAGTTGCCGTAAAGACTCAAATGATATCAACGAGCAACAAATTAGAGCAGACATCCAAGATGCTTTGCTGCAAATACAGGCGGTGCAAAGTACGGATTTGAATATCAAAACCCGTATCGCCGCCAAATTGGTTGTTGTAGAAGCTGGCTCAAACAATGCCCTCGCTCAAGCCTTGACCGATGCAAGTGAAGGAGGCATTGTGTATGTGCGTGCAGGTTTGCATACCGAAACGGAGGGTATTGTTGTCAGTTCAAAAGCCACGATTATTGGCGAAACGGGTGCAGTTTTGAAAATCCGTTCTTTTGTCAGTCTGATGAATCTGACAACTGGTGTAACGGATATTTATGCGGGTCTTCATGTTTTGAATGCACCCCAGACACTTATTGCCAACCTCGAAATTCAACCCATTGACAGCAATGGCAGCACCGCAATTTTGTTTGAAAATGCCCCCCTCAGTGCGGTGATGAATTGCACCATCAAAAGTTTTATGTTTTCCGTCATGGTTGAAAAGTCCGACCAAACGTCTATTATGGGCAACGTCATAACGGGTTCAACTTTGTGGCAATTCAATCCGGGTCTTATGGCAGGCATTGCTAATTTGAGTGGTGTGGGTACATGGATTGCCAATAATGACATTCAAACGACTTTTGCAGGCATTTTTCTAAGCGACCAAAAAGGTAAGGCGGTTAAAAATAAAGTGAAAAAAGGTCATCACGGTGTTGTTTTATGCCATATTATACCTAACTCTATAAAACTGCCAAAAGGAAATAAGACGGGCGGAGAATATTCGACCAATAGTTGGACAATAACGGATAACCAATCCAATGACAATAAAGCCATCGGTTTTTTGGTTGTTGATGGCTCTTACAGCAATATATTATCAGGCAATACAACTTCTGGAAACGGGCTTTTCGATATTCATTTAACAAAGGACAGCACTAAATACTCACCAAGCAAAACTTCTGCTGCAACTCACGATAATACTGTAATCGCCAATTCGACCCAAAAAGTGAAAGACTGCGGCATTAATAATCATGTAACGGGCGGTCAAAAGATTGATACAGCTATTGACAAATGTGATTAAATCGAAAAAAAACTATCCAACATACTTTTAAAAGTATGTTGGATAGTTTTTTTTCGATTTAATCACATTTGTCAATAGC
>JANLQI010000024.1:0-2934 GCA_031367705.1 Saprospiraceae bacterium
CGGACAAGTGAAGCGATGATTTAAAATCATCGCCTCACTAAAAACACAGTGCGTCATTATTAGCGCAGCGAAAGAATCTGAATAATATTTTCATACAGATTCTTTCGCTGCGCTCAGAATGACAAAAAAAAGACTATTTAATCATTTTAATTACAGCGATTTAGCACATAGATATGCACATTTTCAATTAAAAATTAAGGCGTAACAATGGCAAAACAAGATAATTTTATAGCCCAAATTGAAGCAGGGTACACATTTAAAGGCGACTCCATAGAATTAGGCGGTGCGATGTACGATGGCAAAGTTGAAACAGGTACAAAAGTGACGATTCCCTTGAAAATGATGAACAGGCACGGTTTGATTGCTGGGGCAACGGGTTCAGGTAAAACAAAAACATTACAAATTTTGGCGGAACAATTGTCTGCAAAAGGTACACCTGTCTTGTTGATGGACATCAAAGGCGACTTGTCGGGTGTTGCAGCAAAAGGCGGTGAAAACGATAAATTGTACGAAAGGGCGAATAAGATTGGGATTCCTTATATCCCAAAAGGCAGTACGGTTGAGTTTTTGACGCTTTCTGATGAAAAAGGGGCAAGACTGCGGGCAACAGTGACGGAGTTTGGCCCCGTTTTGTTTTCTAAAATTTTAGGATTGAACGATACACAATCGTCTGTTATGTCGGTTGTTTTTAAATATTGCGACGACAATGGTTTGCTGCTTTTGGATTTAGAAGACATCAAAAAAGTCTTAAATTACTTCACAAATGAAGGAAAAGATGAGTTGAAAGCCGATTATGGCAATATTTCATCTATGACAACAGGAACGATTTTACGTCGTGTCATCGAACTCGAACAACAAGGCGCAACGGTATTTTTTGGTGAACGTAGTTTTGAAGTTGACGACCTTTGCCGTTTGGATAACAACGGCAATGGCATCATCAGCATCATCCGTTTGACCGATATTCAAGACCGTCCGAAGTTGTTTTCTTCCTTTATGCTACAACTTTTGGCTGAAATTTATGCTACTTTCCCTGAAGCGGGTGATTTGGAACAACCTAAATTGTGCATTTTTATTGACGAAGCACATTTGGTTTTCAATGAAGCATCAAAGGCTTTACTCAATCAAATTGAGTCCATTATTAAGCTGATTCGTTCAAAAGGTGTAGGCATTTATTTTTGTACACAGAATCCACAAGACATTCCAGATGCCGTTTTGAGTCAATTGGGTATGAAATTGCAACATTCCTTAAGGGCTTTTACGGCAAAAGACCGTCAAAATATCCGTTTGGTGGCACAAAACTATCCTTTAACTGATTTTTATGATGTCGAAACGTTATTGACAGAACTCGGTATAGGTGAAGCACTGATAACGGTTTTGAATGAAAAAGGTATTCCAACTCCCCTTGTACACACGATGTTGCGCCCGCCACAATCACGTATGGACGTATTGACAGACAGCGAAATTGACGAAATACTGAGGGGGTCAAAAATCATAAAAAAATACAACGAAGTCATAAACAGAGAATCCGCTTTTGAGATTTTGACTGCTAAACTCAATCAAGCCGTTGAAGAACAACCCGCACCAAGCAGCAGCAGTAGTCGCAAACAAAAAGAAGAACCGACTTTTGTACAACAAGCCATGAAAAGTCCTCTTGTGAGACAGGTGAGTAACACATTTATCCGTGAAGTGACACGAGGTTTATTGGGTGTTTTGGGTTTGAGCGGAAAGAAGAAAATTTGGTAATCGTTTCTATAAATGTTTTAAAAATCAACCATAATTAATTCATTATGAATAAAATACTCGTCATTTTAGTACTTCTTGGCAGCCTCATCGCTTGCCAGTCTTCTCAAAAATTTGTTAATAAAGATGTGCCTAATACGCCTATGCCAGGCTTCAATACTGAGGGGTCTGATGCCAAGGCAATTGCCATCGCTGATGAGGTGATGAAAGCCTGTGGCGGTCGTTATGCTTGGGATATGACACGTTATATAAGGTGGACTTTTTTTGGCAGCCGCGCTTTGGTGTGGGACAAAACGAAGGAAAAAGTACGAATTGACTTCCTCAACAACGACATGAAAATTCGTTTGGATTTGAAAAACATGACAGGTCGTGTTTGGAAAGATGGAAAGGAAATGACACAGCCAGATTCTTTGAAAAAATACTTGGAACGGGGCAAAGGAATATGGATAAACGATTCGTATTGGCTCGTGATGCCTTTCAAATTGAAGGATTCGGGCGTGACTTTGAAGTATGTTGGGTTAGAAAAAAACAGTTTGGGCGTTGATTGTGAAGTCGTCGAAATGACTTTTAAAAGCGTCGGTAATACGCCTGACAATAAATACCATGTTTATGTCAATCCATCCAGTCATTTAATTGTTCAATGGGATTATTACGCAAAAGCGACGAATGACAAGCCTTCCATGAGTACGCCATGGGCGGATTATCGGGCTTTGGGTAATATTATGTTGTCTATTAGTCGTGGCGACAATCGGTCAATGGTGCCGATGGGTGTTTATCGCAGTATGCCCGATTCTGTTTTTACATCATTCAACGAAGTGGATTGGGCGAAGCTGAAATGATGATTTTTTTGACCACAGATGAGACTGATTCGACTGGTTTTCACTGATTTCTTTGTTATCCTTTAAGGAATTAAAAGAAATCAGTGAAAACCAGTCGAATCAGTCTCATCTGTGGTCAAAAAATATATCCCTCCTTAAATCGTCATAGAAAAAAGATGAGGCAAAAGCCTTTTTGACGGTCAAACTTTGTAATTTTGCGCCGCTTTTAGGAGTCGCGAAGTTCATTTCGCTTAATTGAGCAACTTTATTTGATAAAAATATAAACATTGATGAATCAGGACAACAAAAATGCCATGGTCGGCATGGTGTTAATTTTACTTATTTTGCTTGGATGGAATATGTTCACAGCACCATC
>JANLQI010000034.1:0-7044 GCA_031367705.1 Saprospiraceae bacterium
CTCAGTCAATAAATAGCCAAAACGAAGATTGTAGCATAGCGGCAATTCTATGAATTACCGACACATCGTAAGGCTATTGACTGTGTTGTTTTTCAGCGTACTTTGGAAATCCTTCGTACACCCCTAATGATGAATGATGAATTTGCAAAACGTGGATTTTTAAGTGATTGCAAATTCGATATTTATCATTTATCAGTCATAATTTATCATTATATTAAATTCTTCAAACATGAAAAAGTATATCTATATTTTCGTTACTCTTACATTAATGAGTGCTTCATGTCATAAAAGCACAGTGAGCGCAGATTGTTACACATCGGTCAATTTACAATTACAAGCCAATGATGTCTTTGTGATAGGTAGTTCTGGCGGATTCAGTGGCGCAGGTCAAGGCACGTATAAAATTAAAAACGGACAACTTTTCAGCGTTTCCACAAAAGGAGACAGCCTATTGCCCAATGACAAATTTCTCAAAGCCAATGCCTTTACAACGTCTTTTCCAAAGGAAATGAAGGACTTACCCAATCAAAATTGGAAAAGCCAGTGCAACGATACGTTTTTATATTATGTGGAATGGACATCTGCCAATGGGACAAAACAATCGTGGGGTTATGATGAATGTCCGCCTTCGAGTTATGCACCTGAGTATGCGCGGTGCTATTTTGGGAAGGTGATTAAGGGGTTGTTTACGCCTTGATGCGTTCTACTTCTAATATTATGTTCTCGAATAACTTGCGTCATCGAATAACTTGCGTCAAGTTTAAAACTTGACGCAAGTTGTAGTAATAAGTTTTCAACATAAAATTATGTTGTTATTTGAAATTTTGGATTCTATTCGTAAATTTGACCTAAACTTATCATTCATAATTTTTAGGCAAAACATACAAAACCAGATAACAATGAGACAAACCGAACCGATACCGCTCAAGCCCAATCAAATGTATCATATTTTCTCACACGCTGTTGAAAACAACGACTTGTTTTATGATGCAGAAAACTACAATTTCTTTCTGCGCAAGTGGGAACGTTTTGCAAAAGGCTATTTTCAGACCTATGCCTTTTGTTTGATGCCCAATCATTTTCATTTATGTGTTCAGACTTTGCCGCAACAGCAACAGTCTAAACAACTTGCGTCAAGTTCCAAACTTGACGCAAGTTTAATGACTGACGCAAGTTTAACGACCAAACCTATCAGTGTTCACAGCAAACAAATCAATAATTTTTTGAGTAGTTACGTACAATCGCTGAACAAACAACGTCAGAGGAAAGGCACTTTATTCAGAGAGCGTTTTGGACGAGTTCCTGTGCAGGATGTTGGTTACTTTCGTGATTTGATTTGTTATATTCACCACAATCCCATTCATCATTTTGGATATGAAGAATTCCATGATTGGGCATTCAGCTCATTCAATTCATTTACGCATGAAAACCAGTTAACGTTTTTGAATACAGAAATTCCTTTAAATCGCTTTGGTGGAAAAGAAGGACTTAAAGCCTATCACAAAAAGTATAAAGAGCAGAAAAGATTCACAGTCATTGAAGAAGAAGTTCAGGAATTTTATTGTTATAAGCATACTAACTTGCGTCAAGTTTCAAACTTGACGTAAGTTGTATGCTATTTGCGCTTACCTTTTAACACTTCACTCACACGGATGTCATAGCCGATAATCAGTACAAGGTCTTCGTTTTTAAGACCTAATTCGTCCATTCTTATTTTTAAGGCTTCAATTGGATGCGGCAAACCGATGGGGAAATGGGCTTCCTCATACGTTTCTATCAGCGTTGCCAATATGTCGGCTTCATCGCTTTCGGGTGTGCCTGTGGGTGCGTCGCTGATGGATTCGAGGCGTTTGACGGCGGCGGTGTAGTCATTATTTGTTTTCAAATTTCAACAAATTTTATTCTCAATTTATCTTTTTACAACATTCGTATCCTTAGTTTGACGTATTGAGTATCATTTTCTGCAACAATAACAAAAGGACATTCCACATTTGGATTGTTTGCTAAAAGGCTTTTCATGGTCTGCACATGAATTTCTTGTTTTTCATGTCCAGGTCTGAGGTAGATAATACCAAAAAATGGCTCTTTGTCTCGGTATATCAAAGTACCAAAATCGCTGTCTTGTGTAATAACAACGCGATTTGAGGTAAACGAAAAAGTCAATATTTCTTTATCCGAAAGCCCAAAAAGCCTTTCCTCCTTAATGTCAAAGACATCAAAGCCTTGTTCACGTAAAAATGCAAGCACTTCTACATCAATATTTTCATCTGTTAGAAAACGTAAGTCGAATAAACTCATGCCGCAGTTTGAACTTCTATGATGATTTCATTTTTTGCAAAACGAGCCGCATAGCGGATAGCCTCCATTACTAATTCAGGTGTTAATAAAGGATGTTTGGCAGCGATGCTTTCGGGTGAGCCGCTTGTTCCGAGCCACTCCATGATGAGTTCTACGCTGATACGTGTGCCTTTTATGCAAGGTTTACCGTTCAAAATGCCACTGTCGGATAAGATGTTTGGAAATGGATTTGTTGTCATTTTCTTTATTTTTTGACAAATATACATTCTTTTTATCGCAAATACTGAGGGGGTATTTTTGAATTAGGATTTCCTTGATTTTAAGGATTGATAGGATTTATACGCACAAACATCTAAATCCTACCAATCCTTAAAATCAAGGAAATCCTAATTCTACCAACCACACCCTTTTACGCCGCTCCCCTTGGCGTTTTTTTCTTTTTTTAAGGCAGTCAACTTTGAACTAAGGGACGAAAACCACACGGAAGCCCACGTTGCTGTCCCGATACGTCGGCGCGTCGTTGAACCGACCCGAGACGCGGCAGTACTGCGGGTTGGGGTACCAACTGCCGCCGCGAAACACGCGGAACGTACCTTTTTCAGCACCAGTCGGGTTGTTTTGTATAGTGTTTCTATCGGAATCCTTATAGGAATCATACCAATCGCTACACCATTCGTACACATTGCCACTCATATCATACAGCCCCAATTCATTCGCTTTCTTTTGACCGACAGGATACGTTTTACTTTTAGAATTTGAACGATACCATGCCACGTCATCAATATTATTACTCCCACTGTATTTAAACCCTTTTGAATAATTGCCGCCACGTGCCGCAAATTCCCATTCGGCTTCCGTCGGCAAGCGGTATTTTCTGCCTTTGGTTTGGCTGTTCATTTTTTGTAAAAAGGTTTGAATGTCTTCCCAACTCACGTTTTCCACAGGACAATTGTCGCAATTTTTAAAATTACTTGGGTTTGTGCCCATCACTTCGCGCCATTGTTTTTGCGTCACCTCTGTTTTGCCGATATAAAAATCGCTGACAGATACTTGATGCGGTGGCTTTTCATTATCATCACAGTCTTTATCTTTCTCATCGGTGCAGCCCATCATAAACGTACCGCCTTTCACCTGCACCAAATCAAAAGCGGTTTTGCCAACGTATTCTGTTGTGGTGACAATCGGGATTGTGGCTTGTTGTGCTTTTGGGTCAGTTGCACCTGTATTTACAGGATTTTGCCTGTTTGGCTGCTCAATAGTTACCAAATCAGGCTTTTTGCCAAAAGATACTGAGGGGGGTGTTGTCTGTGCTTTTAGGTTTAATTGTCGCGGATTGGGTTCTGTTTTTATCGGTTCTTGCTTGGTTTTGGGGGGCGTTTTAGGTTTTTCATTCTTTTTAGGTGGTGTTACAGGTTGAATTACAATTGGCGATTCTTTACAATTCCGTTTAATCACCGCTCTATCTGCCGCCGTCAATACCGAATCCGCACCATTCCATTGTTCCAATTTCTTAAAATACCCACAAGCCGAATCCGTTTCCCCTTCATTCAGCAACCGCACACCCGCATTCCAAAATGCCACCGCTACATTTTTATAAAAAGAAGTCGAGTCATAACCAGCATTTTGCATACCCCGCAGTACCTCCACCTCTGTCGGCTGCTTTTCTAATAAGAAATCGTATTTCGTAAAATAGTTTTGCAGGTTTTGTTTTGCCATAGAATCCATTTGAAGAGAATCATAAGCAACAGCATCTTTTTCGATAAAATCACAAGCAAAATGCTCAACAAAAAGGAAAAAATCGTTGTCATTGGCAATACATAAAGTCTGTGTTTTATAGTTGATTTTCACGCCCCCACAACTGTCCACCCTTGGATTATAGCTCAAAACCACTAAAAAAGCGACCAACCAAATCGGTATTTGCCAAATCAGCACCCGTTGCCACAAAGGACGGCGCGGCGGCTCACCCGACGGCTCGTCGCGTTGCAGCTTGTCCACAATCGTGTGCAATTCCGTTTTTATGCCTTCAAAAGGCGGTTCAAACGATGTTTGGCTTTGGAACGATTGCTGGAACGATTGATTTTCATCGCCAATATTGCTTGCTTGTTCGCTCATTTTTCTAATTCATTCACTTGTCTCAATTGCCTCCATCTTTAGATGGAGAATTATGGATTATAATCATTTTTCTCCATCTAAAGATGGAGGCAATGGAGACAAGTAAAAACAAAATTTTAATGCTAATGAATTGATTATCAATTTATTGTATTTTATTTTCTTAACTCTAATTTCATCTCTTTCAGTCGTGTTTGTAAGGTTGTTTGTGCTTTCGTCAAATCCAATAATTCATTAATCGCTGTATCTATTTCGCCTTTATCAATGCGGATATGCAGCTCCTTTTTGATGTCTTCAAGGCTTTTCTTTGCATTATCCTTTTCTTTTTCCAAAATTTCAAGCGCAACAATATCCGCTTTGCCGCCGCCGCGTGACAGGCTCCGCAATGCCGTTAATAAGTCCTGCCGCTTGTTTTCATCTTCTACACCCCGTTTCAGTTCGTTTATAATCATTTGCAAACGCAAATCGTCGAAGGCAATCGATGCATCGAAATTTTCACCGCGTTCTTCGGCTGCTTTACGTGCGGCTGCGAGATTGTCTTGCAACACTTTATCCCAAGCGGCTCTAACTTGTGTTGATACTGAGGGGTAGTTTTTTTCTAAAAAATCAAGCATTGCTAATCGGGCAGTATTAGAGAGTTTGCCTTCTAAAAACCATGATAAACGATTGATTTTGAATAAATTATCTAAATTGACCAAACCCAATTCATCGCCGTTTTTACCATACATATCAGCGATTAAATTGCCAAAAAATAAGGTTGTATCCCAATGTAAAACAGGTGGTACAGCACAAGCCGCGAGCCATTGCAAGAGCCGTGTATCGGTTTTACCATTTTTATAAACCGTGAATTCTGCTTCTAATTGCGCCATAATCGCTGCGCCATTCAGTTTGTCGGGCAAGTTAATCGGTTCATTTTCGGGGTCTTTGTCGCTGCGCCAACGCCTAAAATCGGGCGCATCAACGGCATCAAAAGTATCGGACAAAGCGGCTAAACCTTTCAAATTGGCGGGTAAAATGCGGAATTTTGTCGCCAATTGTCGTTCCATAGCATTCCACGCCATCGGTGCACGGGGCGTTAAAAGTACCCGTTGCCGCCACGCATCGAAAACAGTCGTCCATTCCATCAACTCATGCGCCTGTGGATTCATCAACGAAGCCGCCGTACCCACAACGACCAAACGAGACGTGCCAAGGCGATGCGCCAATTCATTGAGCCGTATGCCGTGCCGATGCGCCTCATTCCAACACAAACGAATGTCGCCATCGTAAAAATAGCGTTCAATCAACACCTCGCTGTGGTTGAGCGTGCGGTACAACAAATCAAAAACCTGCGCCCGATGGTCATTGGCATTGTGTACGTCAATGAGGAATAAATATTCATCTGCCCGAGTCGGTTGACGGTAACGAAAAGTTGCCAAACCACCTTTTGCTATCGTCGCTTTGATGGTGCGTTTGGCATCAAAAATAAGGTGTTCAATTTCAGAACGCCGCCGCAAATCCTGCGTAAATCGGGCAAAAATAGCATCAAAATTTACTTTTTCTGCGCCTTCTATCTGTATTTGCCAGATAAACGGTGCAGAAGTATTGGGCTTTCGTTCAAGGTTGGAGGCGTTTTGTTCCGCTTCTTTTTCAGCTTGTTTTTTCTCTTCTCTAATTTTTAAAATATAATAAATCGCTCTTAAAAAACCTGCGACAAGCAAGGCAATCAACCATTTCCAACCCGACATATAGGCGTTTCGGAAGGACAATTTTGTTTCTACTTTGGGGACTAAGGTCTCAATTTTAGGCTGATGATTAAAGGCTTTCTTCACCAAACCATCGTCCCAACCGCCACCTGTTGAGCCACTGGATACATTTTCTTGAACTTTAAAGACGTAATTGAGCGTATCACACGTGCCATTTGTTAAGCAAATATTGATTTCAAAAGTATCATTGCCTACGGCAATGGGTTTATAAAACAGCGTTTTTTGAACAGTATCAATGCTAATTGAAGCAAATTGATGCTCTTTTGAATCAGAAATATCAGGCATGGATTGAATCACCAAACTTGAATCCAATAATTTCAAATCATCATTTAGAGACATGTATCGTCCTTCGGCATCACGTTTAAGGTCAACAGGGACATCGAAAATGTGTTTGCCTCTCGTTGTACTTATAGGAATAGTCGGTGGTTTTAAAAATTGCCAAAAAAACCAAGCCATGATGAACGCTATCAAGCCCAAAGCCGCCCATTTCAACCATTTTTTGACTGTCGCCTGCCGCCTGTCGCCTGAATTTACTGAGGGGGTCTCTTGAATCTCAAAATTGTTCAAAACCCTATCAAACGTCTCATAGAAATCGGCTTGTTGTTGTGGCGAAGTGACGATGATGGGTGCAATGAGGTTTTTTAAAGCCGCAAAATCCGTTCCTTCGGGCAATGCCTCGACGAGTTGCGTTATCCGCAAATAGGCATCAATACCCGAGGGCTTACCCTTCGCTTTCCAAGCGGTGAGTAGGGCGTTGAGGAACGTATATGTTTGCGCGTTTTTCATTTATGATTTTTATGATTTTTTTGACCACTGATTGGGCTGATGCGACTGGTTTTCGCTGATTTTAGTTCCCTCCGGGATGACAAAAAAATCAGCGTAAATCAGTCGC
>JANLQI010000050.1:0-5067 GCA_031367705.1 Saprospiraceae bacterium
CTTAAAAAATTTATTTGACATACTGTCCCAACACGATTCCGTCTGTTTTGAAAAAAGGGCAAAAAAAACTCCTACATCCAAGGGGGTCAGATGTAGGAGAAGTAAACATACTATGAGAAAACTACACGGAGCAAAATTAAATAATTATAATTATATATGGAACTATTTTTAATGTTTGTGTCAAAATAAACAGTAAACGGTCTATTTTATTTAGAATAAGGTGGTATTATGAAAAAAATAAAAGTAGAAAGTAGAAGATTATAGGTAGACAATAGATAAATATATAATACTTGGCACAATATTCTATTGAGATTTTACATAATATATTTTAGACAATAGGCTTATTAAATCGTTTAGATACATTCATAGAAAATGTATAAATCAAACAATCCATGCAAACAATGAATAATTTATTTTGAAAAATGCCTTGAGAATGAATAGATAGGAAAGTTGTAACAAAGAAATTGGTAGGTTAGTAGGCGCAAAAAAAATTCCTGCAACTCGTAAACCGAGATGCAGGAACTCAACAAAGTAACATACTATGAGAAAACTTAAGTGCAAATTAAGCATTTTTTTTTGAGACAAAAAAAATTCTTTTTTAAAAGGAATGATTTTATGGGCAAACGGTATCTTTTTATTAGAAAACGGTCGTTTTTTTTATTAAAATCGGTACTTAAAAAATAAGATACAGGCAAATAAAAAAATTTAGGCAGAGTTTTTGTATATAATAATTCATTAATTTAAGGTAGACGCAAAAAAAAATCCTGCACCAAAGGAGGAAGGCACAGGAAGACTAGGTAAACATACTATGAGAAAACTTATAGCTCAAAGGTAAACTCAAATCAACTAACGAAAGGTGGCTTTTTCGAAAAAGGAAAACGTTTATTACGGAACGGTCGTTTTCATTTAGAATACGGTATAAATAAAAAAATCCTGCACCAAAGGATATGACCTGGTGCAGGAAAAAAAACAAACATACTATGAGAAAACTGTAACAAATATATAGCTCATTTTTAGAATATCAAACAAATATTCTTTTTTATTTAAATATTTGTATCACTCTTTGTTGTTCAACATAAAATAGAAATCTCACCCGACACTTGATGTCTAAATATTATTTCACTACATTTGTCTATTAAAATTCACTATACTCACTTTTAAACTATCAAAATGAGACGCTTACACATTTCTTATTTTCTCATTTTAATTTTTCCGCTTTCCTTTTTCGCTCAAATATGCGATTTCAAAACCCTTAAGAACGAGGAAATTGAACGCTTTACTGAGGGGTATGTTCGCCAAGTTTTTCAAAATAATATTCAATCACGAGCCGTCGTGCGCATTCCTGTTGTTGTTCATGTCGTTTGGGAAAATGCTTTCGAAAATATTTCGGACGCTCAGGTTCAATCACAAATAGATGCCCTCAACCGTGATTTCAGAAAACAAAATACCGTAAACCCCATTTTTTCACGGTTTGCCGTTGATTGTGAGATTGAATTTTGCCTTGCCAAACGGGATACAAACAACAACAACACGACAGGTATTGTCCGCCAACAGACGAATTTCACCAATATAGGTTCTTCCTATTTTGATACCGTTAGCCGCCGCGTTTATTATTCCGCACAAGGCGGTTCAAATGCTTGGAATCCTCAAAAATACCTCAATATCTGGGTTTGCGCTTTCAGCAATGGCTTTCTCGGTGTTGCGTCATCGCCTTCAAAAGCCCTCATTCGACCAAAAGAAGATGGTGTCATCGTTGACTATCGGGCGTTTGGAACGGTCGGCAGTTTGAAAGATGGTCGTCAAAATGGACGTATTGCTGTGCATGAAATCGGACATTATTTCAATCTGTTGCATATTTGGGGCAGCGACACGACTTGCATTGACGACGATGAGGTTGAAGATACACCCCGTCAAGCAGGCCCTTATGAGGGCTGCCCGACCATTTTACAAGGCTCTTGCGGCGGCACTTTGGACTATTTTCGGAATTATATGGACTATACAAACGATGACTGTATGTCTTTTTTTACAGCTGGTCAAAAAACGCGGATGTGGGCTGCTTTAAATGGCTTTCGGGCAGGTTTGTTGAACAATAATGTCTGCGTCCCTGTCGCTGTTACTGATATTAAGAAACCGACATTTGAGGCATATCCAAATCCCGCACATGAAGTCTTGAGTGTGACCATTAAAAATTGGAACAACAGTAGTTCCAAAAATCTAAAGCTGTTTGATGCACTTGGGCGAATCGTGACCGAAAAGACTGTTTATACTGAGGGGGTCGTTGATTTGCCAATTGATGGCTTCCCGAATGGTTTTTATTTTATCTCTTTAAGTTTTGATAATCAACATTTTATAAGGAAAATTATTATTCAGAATTGATGCTTTCTACCCACCAAACTGCTGATACATCTCATCAATTTGTTTTTTATAGTCATTATACTGAGGGGTCGAAATTTTGAAACGAATGCTCTCTAAAAACTGGTCGAGCTTGCCATATTCTGATTCTGTCAACACATTGTCTTCCATAAAAGCGTCTAACAACTTCAAAAAACTTTCATTGATTTCACGAGCAATTGAGATAACACGCACCTTGTCTTGTAAAAAACCATAAAAAAACGAGGCTTCGCTGTAATTGACTTTTTGACTCAAAACGAGGTCATCAAATTCACGTTTCAATTCATTTATTTCAGCAACAAGTTGGTCATGCGGTTTTAGGTTTTGATGATGATCGCTCATCAAACCATAAATTTTATTCGTGAAATCCTTGATATACTCATGCCGCCGCCTAAAATACCACCATCCGAAAATGGCAGAAATGAGCGCAAATGAACCTGCAACGCCCAGCTCAGACGCAAAACCCCATGCAGCCAAAGTATTGACCGCCCGCCAGACTGGGCTTGAATTTTCAACATCTCCCTCGTTTTTTATTGAGTAAAGTATGGGTTCAAAATCCGGTTTCCTCAATTCAGTTTGAGGGTGAAACGCATTAACATGATTGATAAAAATGTTTCGTAATTGCTCAAAATCATTTGGTAAAAACTGTTTACGCACATCACTCCATTGACCTAACTGATGTCCCGACGAATATTTTTGAGAAATAAACTGATTCGTTTTTTCAAAAAAATAAACAAAACGTTGCAAATTTTGAGTGTCATTGAGTGCTTCATATTGTTTTTTTAGTTTTGCAATATCCTTCTGAGCACCTTTATTCTGAGGGGTCGCTAAGTCTTTTTCAACGTCTTTTCTCTTAGTTTTTAAACTTAAAACCAACTCCACAGCCGTAGGTGGCAAACTCACTTGACCGCCAAAACGCTTGAAATGCTCGTTGTTCATCTCTATTTTTTGTCCAATCCCCGCATGAGTGACGCATAATAGATAGAAATTACTTGGAATCGTAATCGTATCCTGTCCAAAAACAACATTATAGGTTGGGTCATCCAATTTTTGCCACAACTCAGGCCCCAGAAGTGTTTCAGGGTTTATTTTATCAAAATTATCAATCAAACAAACAAATCGCTGCGATGGATGCTGTTTGCATCTATCCCAAAACTTCAATAAATCGCCTTTAACAAAGTTCTTTTTTTCATAATAACCAATATAACGATGATGCAAATCGAGGTCGAACTGAGGAGCACACAGGATTTCCATTTTTCGTTTCTCTTCTCCGAAATTTCGTTTCGTCTCTATATCGCTTGCAATCATGTTAGCAATGCGGTCAACCAATGTCGAGTTCCCCGCCCCTGTTACGCCTGAAATAATGAGGAATTTACGGTCATAAATAAGGTCAAAATAGGCCTTAAACTTATCAAAAGCCATTGTGGGTAAGTAAGGCTTGGCAATGAGGCCCATGACAATAGAATCGGGAACAGTTTCGTCGGCATGAAACCGATTATACAACAGACGCAACGAATCGGACGACTTATCAAGCGTCACAATGTCTTGACGCAGCAAATTAGCCGTTTCTTGCCAAAGGGGGTCTTTTTCATTGCGAAAGCCCCACCAAATCAGCCAGATACTGAGGGGTGCCAAGACAAGTAATAGTATGAGTCGTTGCCCGTTTTGTGTAATCATCTCAAAAAACATTTAAATCACTTGAAAACCATGAATATAAGGGTCATTATCATCAAAAAGAATGTAATTGAACCCGTGAATAATTGCCCAACCTTCTATACTTGGGACTATCGCTTTATAACCGTCAAGCGTCGTTTCTTCTTCAATACGCCCAATAAATTTTGAGCCAATAATGCTTTCATGCACAAATTCATCGCCTTTTTTCAACTTACCCTGGGCATACCATTGCGCCATACGCGCCGAAGTACCTGTGCCACAAGGCGAACGGTCAATCGCTTTGTCGCCATAAAAAACAGCATTGCGTGCCGTTGAAGTTGAGTCGAGCGTTTTGCCAGTCCATTGCACATGGCTCATACCGTTGATGGTCGGGTTTTCTGGATGCACGAACGTGTATTGCTCATTCACTTTTTCCCTAATTTCACGACTCCAACTAATGAGTTGGTCAGCTGTGTGGTGTTCCATGCCCTTGAAATTCGGTTGAGGGTCAATGATACCATAAAAATTGCCGCCATAAGCCACGTCCAAACGCAAAGTACCCAAACCTGAACACACCACTTCGACCCCCTCAGTATGAAGGTACGATTTGATGTTGGTAATACGTACCGATTTGACCTTATTCCCTTCCATAGTGTACACCGCTTTTACCACGCCCGCAGGCACTTCGAGATTCAAAACGCCTGCCGTTTTGGGTGTGACCAAGCCTTGTTCAAGGGCAATCGTCACTGTCCCAATCGTCCCATGACCGCACATCGGCAAACAACCGCTTGTTTCAATGAACAAAATGCCGATGTCATTCTGCGGGTCGCTTGGCGGATAGAGGATGCTGCCCGACATCATGTCGTGACCTCGCGGTTCAAACATCAAACCTTTCCGAATCCAGTCAAATTCTTTTAGAAAATGCTGCCGTTTCTCGCTCATATTTGCCCCCCTCAGTATCGGACCACCGCCAGCGACTAAGCGAACGGGGTTGCCGCAGGTGTGGGCATCTATGCAGAAAAA
>JANLQI010000057.1:0-3680 GCA_031367705.1 Saprospiraceae bacterium
TTGGGTAAAAAAGGCAAAATAGAAATGGGTATAAAAGCCGTGATGTCTCAATTTAAAAACGATGTGGCAGTGGCAACCCGTACTTCAACGGCACCGTGGATAACCGACCCTACTTTGACCGCCGTTTATGATTTGAAAGAAAATATTGGTGCGGCTTACACTTCTTATGAAGTAAAATTAAACACAAAAACGACCTTTAAAGGTGGTTTGCGTTATGAATATACGCAATCAAACTTAGGTACAATTGAAAAACCGAACATCGTTGACCGCAAATATGGTCGGTTTTTTCCAAGCTTGTTTCTCTCTCACGATGTGGACAAAAATGTTGCGTTGGGCATATCATACAGCCGTCGCATCACACGCCCAACGTTCAATGAATTGGCACCTTTTACTTTTTTTGTTGACCCTTACACCTATTTCGCGGGCAATGCCGCTTTGCAACCGTCCATTTCTGACAATTTGAAAGCCGATTATCGCTTCAAAACAACCCTCGTTTCTTTACAATACAGCTATCAAAACCAACCCATCGCTCGTTTTCAAACCCAAATAGAACCCAATACCAACCGTGCTTTATCTATTTCTCAAAATCTAAACAGCGATCAAACATACGCGCTCACCATCGGACAGACTTATAGCCCTGTGAAATGGTGGACGATGTACGTCAATTTAGCGGGTGTATATAGCCAAGTCAGTGCCACCAATAATGGGCATTTGGTAACAGTCAAATTTCCAAAAATGACGCTCTTCAGCACCCAACTGTTTAGTTTACCTAAAAACTGGTCGTTTGAAGTCTCTGGCAATTACAATTCGGGTGGACTCTTTGGGATTAGTAAATTAAAATCATTCGGTGCTGTCAATGCGGGGTTTCAAAAAAAGATGAACAAAAACGGCGGCAAATTGAGCTTTGGCTATGATAATATTTTCAATACCTCTCGTTATAGAGTGATATTGGATTTACCTGAACAAAATCAGTATTTCTATACGTTTTTGCAGTTTACACAACCCAAGTTCAAAATCTCTTGGACACAAAACTTTGGGAATCAAAAGATGAAAGGGGCAACGAAACGGGCAGATGTGGAGGAAAAAGGGCGGGTGGAATAATGAAACCAACGGTTATTTCATGGAAGCCTTCAAAAAAGCGTATCCGAATAAAGACTTCATCGCAACGATGTGAATGGCGTTGGCATGATTTCAAAGGATTTGGGAACGGAAATATGGGAAATTATTGACCATGCGAACTGATAAAGTACACCCCTCAGTATTCAACTCTTTTAATCACAATTTTTCTTCATTCTATTAGTCTGAAAGGTTGTAACGTCACCCCTTTTTAGGGTGTCGTTGGTATCGTTGAGTCTTTTCAATGGTCTGAAAAGTGCTTTCAATGGTATTACTCTCCCCCTTCAAAGGTCTGAAAAGTTGCTTCGATAGGACATTTTGTCATTTCAATAGTCTGACCAGTACCTTCAACGGTACTGTTATCTACCTTCAATGGTCTGAAAAGTTCTTTTGATACGACATTTTGTCATATCAATAGTCTGAACGATACCTTCAAAGGTACGGGTAGGTCGTTTCGACGGTACTGTTTAGTACCTTCAAAGGTACTGTTCAGTCCTTTCAAAGGTACTGTTTCATCACTCCAAAGGTGCTATTTGATTGCTGTAAAAGAAGGAAAGTTGTCTAAAAGAAAAAACAGGTTATACCCAATAAAAAACTGCCAACCTTGTTCTTAAAATGAACAAGATTGGCAGTCAATTGGATAAAAAAAGAAGCCCATTACCCCCCTCAGTATAAAATGGGTTTTTAGTATAATCCTTTGGACAATTACTTAGGTTTCTCCGTTCCATTCTCTGCGGGTGGATTATCGGTATTGTTGGAACTACGGGCATACCAATCTTCCATTTTCGTACGAATGTATTTGAGCGTAGAATCCTTATCACCTGCTTTTGCTGAGGCAACATAAAATTCCTTTACGTTTTTCTTCATTCTAATTTTAATGACCGCCATTTGGTTATCAATATCCTTTTCCAAACGTTTTACTTCTTGTAATTGTCTCTTTTTTTCATTTAAAAGGGCATGGTCATCGGCATAAACATTTGATTCAATGTTTTTGGGTAAATAGGGGTCTAATTTAGAGGCATTGGTAATAATGAAGTCCATATTACTGAGTTCAACAGTAATGGGTCTTCCGCCTTTTTTGTCATCCGCAGAAATCGGTTCTTCTGCTGCAACAATTGAGTGTAGTTGTGTGAAGGCTTGGTCAAAAGTCATTTCGCCTTCGGTTGTAATAGCTCTAACATTGTTCTTTGCCATATTCTTATGGGTTTAAAGAGTGATAAAAATAAATTAAATATAGTGCAAAGTTAAATATAATAAAACAATTTAATCAATAGACTGAAACAAATTAATTGCTAACGATATGTTAATGTTTTCATTAATGCGCCTAAACCTTTATTCAGATAATTTCCCCCTCAGTATAAACACCCAACGGCGGCGCAGTTTTGAACCACGCCGCCGTTTTTAGGATTGACTTGTTGACCACAACAATTTTACTTCATCAACGCCGTCGGTTGCTCAAACGTTTCTGAAAAACGTGTGACCTTACCATCTTGAAAAGCGAAAGACATGGTCCAATTGACATGCAGCTTCTTGCCGTCGCTCAACCTTGTGTAATCGAATGTGCCTAAAACATAGACAGTGTTGTCTTTCTCATAAAAATGGTTGGGAATAAAAGCCGTGATTTCAGCCGATTCGCGCAACGAACCAAAGAAATTATAGACATCTTTCTGTCCTTGATAAACCCGTGCGCTGGGGAAAAGCGGATTGAGATGCGAATCCCATTCGACATTATCCGCCAAATTGCCAATCAAACCCGGAATATCGCCTTTGCCAAACAAACCATAAATGTTCATCACATTCGGAATATTGGAATTTGGATTGGGTGGTGGCACAGCACCCAACTGAATGAGCAACGCTAAGGCATTGGCTTGTGTGGACTGCATGGTCGCCATACCTTTTTTGTTGAACTCAATGACAGATATAAAATCCATCATCACGTCTTTGCCAGTCGCAGGGATGCCGTTGAACAAGCCTGTGTGTTTACCTACAAACGTACCAATAACGGTTGTTCTGTTTTCAGAAACAATGATTTGTTTGATTTGGTGTTTGCCACCTGTAAAACCTTTTGCCGTGGCATCAGCGAAGCCAATCAAGCCATCGGCATTCAAAGGTTGCGGTGTAAAAGGATTTGCAAACCGATAATCGGTTGCCAAAAGTTTACGCAAAGCCACAGCGTTGTTGGCATCAATAGCTGCGTAAATAGCACGTGTAACATTGTCGAGCTTTTCAGTTTTAGCATAACCGACAGAAGTTGTTACCGCAGCAAGCATAAGAACGGGAAGAAAATGAAATGTTTTCATAAGAAAAATGATTTAAAAAAGTGAACGAAATAATTGTTAATTGATAGGACAAAGGTGGGGTCTCGTTCACCCTCAAAACATTCACTTATGTTAACAAATACGCTATCTTTTCTTTTTTTCTGCAATAATTTTCCGAATCCTACTCAACGATTGAGGTTTGATTCCCAGATACGAAGCAATATAATGTTGCGGCACACGCTGAAAAATGTCTGGAAATGATTTAAGCAACTTCTCATAACGGTCTTCTGCATGTTCTGCACGCAG
>JANLQI010000306.1:0-6702 GCA_031367705.1 Saprospiraceae bacterium
TGAGATGAAATAATCGGACAAACCTTACGAAAGTTTTGAACACCCCTTTCGCTTAAAATTTTGCTCGTAAAAACATCTAACATCTTGAAACCACCGATTTTCAATACGGCTTTTTTGGGCAGTGCAAAAGCCGTATTAAAAATCGGTGGTTTCAAGATGTTAGATGTTTTTACGAGCAAAATTTTAAGCGAAAGGGGTGTTCAAAACTTTCGTAAGGTTTGTCCGATTATTTCATCTCAACTACTTACCCGTATTGAAAAATATAAAAAGCGTTGTCGAATGTAAATTCTGACAACGCTTTTTAGTTGTTCACAATATTAATATTATTCTATCCAATCAAAGGCTGAATGAATTATCAACTTCCAACATGCCATCCTTCACATGAATAGCCCGCACCGCTTCTGTCCGTTCATCAATATCCAAATCACCATTTTCTAAACGCAAAACACCGCGTGGACAAACGGCGGCACAAATGCCACAACCCACACACGAAGCCCGAACCACGTCTTGACCTCGTTGTGCATAAGCCCGAACATCAATACCCATTTCGCAATACGTCGAACAATTGCCACAACTGATACACTGACTGCCGTTAGTTGTGATACGGAATTTTGATTTTTTCCTTTGAAAAATACCCAAAATAGCCGCTTGTGGACACCCAAAACGACACCAACCACGCGAACCGAGAATTGGATAAAAGCCTGTACCAACGACTCCTGAAAATATAGAACCAATCAAAAATCCATAGGTTTTAGAAAATCCATGAGATAAATCGCCTAAAACAGCTCCTTGATATGCTGAATTTATCCACAACAAAGCCGTCATTATTGTTACAAAAACCAAAACGGAGTGTATCATCCAACGCTCAAATTTCCATGCACCCAATGATTTATCGGACAATTGACGGAATGGGTCGCCTACCGTTTCTGCCAAGCCACCGCAGCCGCACACCCAAGAGCAATACCAGCGTTTGCCATAAAAATAAGTCAAAATAGGTACGCCTGCGAAGGTCATGAAAGCAGAAAAGGCAATAAAATACCAACCAATGCCATGACTGGATGACTGTACGATATAGTTAATGCCATCTGGTTTCAAAGGGTCGGTTTTGAGGGGCCAGAAGTAGGTAAAATAATAATCAGGTTCGTTCATCATTTTCAAAAAAGAAGGAATGAGAAATGCAAAACCCAATTGAAAGAAAGAAACCGATGCTGTGCGAATGAGTTGATAGCGATTGTGCTTGTATTTCAAGGCAAATTTATAGCCCATGACCAAAACACCTGCCGTATAGAGCGTCCCATACACAAACCACTTGTCCGCAGGGCTGTTGCTGACCAATTTACTGAGGGGGTCGAAAATGGCTATCAAACTCACCATTTTTTCACCATACCAATAGAGGACGACATAAAAACCTGTTAGAAAAATGCCCAACATCCAAGCACCCAAGCCACGTGCACTCATCTGACTCAATGTCTCACGTCTGAACGTTTTATTGCCAAAATAGGCAGCGACTGCCAATTGAAGAACATAATAGGCGTTCCAACTCGTAAAACTGCCCATACCAAAAGCGGGTAGCTGCGTCAAACCTAACCAACCGAAAAGCGAAACAAGTAAGCCTATCAAAGCTTCCCGCGACGAAAGGTTGTGAAAATAGACACTGTTGTTTTTAATGCCTTCGGGCTTACCGATGTATTCATCACGTATAAATACGACTGCACCACCTATTATTAAGCCCGCCATCAAAGCAAAATATAAAACGGGAGACCAATTGGCAGCGTCTTGACCGCTAAAAAAAGCGACTAAAAACATCAAAAAGCCTATGGTTACGGCTGAAAGCCCGATTTTTTGACGAACCGTTGTATGAATTGGCGATGGATTGGCGAGTGAGAGACTTTGTTCGACTTGCATGTCTTTGAGTTTTTATATTTTTAAAAAGCTGCCTTTAAAAACCGTGTAACTGCATTCAGTCCACGTTTGGTCTTTAATTGAAGACTTTTGTTAAACTTCTGATTATAGATATTGACGACCTCTTGTTCGTATTCTTTATAAAACTCTGGGTCAAAATTGGCAAGCCCTAAGTTTTGAAGGACGGTTTCGACCTTTGTGCCTTCTTTTATCCACTTTTCACACACCTCGTGGCGGTAGCGAATGCCCATTAAATTGAAGCCAACGACCCCCTCAGTATTTCGGTCAAAATTGATGCGAATGGCGTGTTTTCCTTCGGCATGTTCCCAATAAATCGTTTCATGTTCGTCGGGTTTTGTGGCGCGGATATCGCCATAAACTTGATATTCGATGTCGAAAAACTTAGCAGAATTGAACCAGATACCTGGATTATATTGCACCTTTTTCCCTACAATATTATACGCCACCGTTTCACCCATCATTTTGCCTGTGTACCAAATCGCTTCGATAGGGCGGCGACCTGCTTGTGGTGTTTCTAATTCAACACAATCACCAATGGCATAGACATCTAATTGATTGGTTTCTAAATAGTTATTGACCTTGATTCCTTTGTTTATACTGAGGGGGGTGTTTTTTAAAAAATCAATATTAGGCGAAACGCCAACGGTTAAACCAACGAATTGACACGGTAGTTTTTCACCATTTTTTATCTGCAAAGCATCAAGTTTACCATCGTTGTTTTCGTCAACAATACTGTCCATTTCAGTACCTAATCGCAAATCAATACCATGCTCATTAATATGTCTGTTTATCATAGCAGACTCTTCGGCAGGTAAAATATTATCCCAAAAGCTGTTTTCACGGACTAAAAAAGTGACGGGTATGTGCCTTGAATGAAACATTTCAGCCATTTCAATACCTATCAAACCACCTCCGACGACGACTGCGCGATTGATGCCCGTAGCCGTATGACGCTCCATTGCCGCTAAGTCTTGAAGATGATACAAGCCATGAACACCGTCTAAATCCTGTCCTGCCCAACCAAATTTATTGGATTTTGAACCTGTGGCAATAATCAATTTATCATACACAAAATCACTATTGTCTTTGATTTTCAATGTTTTATTATTGAAATCAACCGTTTCCACACGACCCTTCAGTAAATTAATACGGTTTTTTTCCCAAAACCAATTTTCATAGGGCTGAGTATCTTGTAGGCGCATGTGACCCATATATATGTACATGAGGGCGGTGCGGCTGAAAAAATAATCGCCTTCTTCCGAGATGACGGTGATTTCTGTGCTGTCGCTTAATTTGCGAATCCAACGGGCGGCGGTGATGCCAGCAATGCCGTTGCCGATAATGGCTACTTTCATTTTAATTTATTAATGGTTATCATTGGGTTGACACTGTATTCGATAGTTCATTTTGATAATCTTAGCGGTTTTGCCGCTCTTATCAGCGGTTTTATTGCTCTTATCAGCGGTTTTGCCGCTCTTATCAGTGGTTTTGCCGCTCTTGTCAGTGGTTTTGCCGCTCTTGTCAGCGGTTTTATCGCTCTTGTCAGTGGTTTTGCCGCTCTTGTCAGCGGTTTTGCCGACTTTGAACTCAGTTTTTCTGACTTTGAACTCAGTTTTTCTGACTTTGAACTCGGTTTTTCCGACTTCAAACTCGGTTTTTCCGACTTCAAACTCGGTTTTTCCGACTTCAAACTCAGTTTTTCCGACTTCAAACTCAGTTTTTCCGACTTCAAACTCAGTTTTTCCGACTTCAAACTCAGTTTTTCTGACTTCAAACTCAGTTTTTCCGACTTCAAACTCAGTTTTTCCGAGTACAACTCGGTTTTACTGACTTTTAACTCGGTTTTACTGAACCAAAGTGCTTTGAAATCGAGTATTTATGGTCAAAATTCTGCGGAAACGCCTATTTGAATAAGTGGCGCACCTTGTATGTTTTTTGGACGCACCAAAAGGTTGTTAGCCGTTTGGTAATCCAAGGTTATACTCCAATGTTTTATAATTTCATATGCTGCTCCGATGCCTAAATTAGTGTATTCCGTTCCTTGTCCGTTGACAATAGAAGCATTTGTCCCTTTTTTTGATTGCGCTTGATACCAACCTACAAGGCGGGCGTTTGTCCAAAACTTTGGTGTCCATTTGTAACCAAATTCAAAGCCTAATTTCGCTTGATTGTTGAAGTCTTTACCTCGAACAATATACTGCCCATAAGCACTGACCCAACCCGCACCTTTCCAAAAGCCGGACGATACCGCTAATGTACCCCAATAATTCAAGTCTGGATAACCCGTTGGCAAATTAATGCGATTGACAACGCCAAAAGCATCAGGTTCTCGGGCAACGGAATAGTTGGTTTGTTTGGCAAAAGGCAATTCTGCGCCAATTGTCAAGGAAACGACAGGTATTTTGCGATAAAGTGCAAATTTTAACTCCAGTTGAGGATTGCCGATGCCGACTGCACGTTTGTCGTCGGCATAGCCTTGCCATTTGAGATAAGGAAAATTGAGGATGGTGGTGATGTTTTTTGTCAAGCCATATTCACCATAAAACGTTAAGGCTTGTTGATGAAAATCACGGGTCGTGGATTTGACCCCCTCAGTATTGTAGTAGTTTGAGCCATTTAAGGTGTAAAAACCCGCTTTGGCGTAGATGCCGCCTTTGTTGCGTGTCCAGCCGCTTTGTCCCAGCATTTGGCTTTTGCCGAAATAAAAAAGGTGTATAAAGAGTAGGAAAAGTATCTTTTTCATGTCATAAACAGTTGGGTGTGAAAGATAATTGAGTCGCATGATAGAGAAAATTTGTAATTACTTAGGTTAGACACGAATTTCACAAATTACACGAATTAAAGTTAGATTTTTAGTATCATTTTATTAATATACCCTAAAACAGATTAAAAATTATTCGTGTAATTTGTGAAATTCGTGTCTAAACTAAGTATTTACAAAAAAGGCAGCTTATTTTAGCATCGCATTGCCGAAAGGAATGGCTGCCGAGCCGCACCAAACGATGACATAATTGAATTTAGAATCTGGCGCTGCGCTCAATTTGAAATACTGTTCGCCATTTTTAGCGATGACACCGACCAATTTTAAATCGGGGTTGCCGGTGCCAGGGCTTGCTTTGTAAGTCGCCGAAGTAGAAAGGTACAAAGTGGCTGTGCCTGTGCCGAGTTCCGTTTTGAAATCGCTGCCGAGTTTGACCCAGTTGGTGCTTTGTCCGTCCGTTCCGACAGAAGCCGTTCCTGCGGTTGGCGTACCGTTTTGTGCAGTCAATGCGCCAGCCAATTTTGACGTAAATGTACCACTTGGTACAGCAGAGTCAACGGTAACGGTTTCCGTTTTGGTACAACTAACCATTGCGCCCAGTGCAAACAGGAATGAAAATAAAAGTGCTTTTTTCATAAGTGAGAAATTTTAAAAATGTTAAACAATTAAGTGATAAATAATGATGCAAATGTCAGATTAGAGTTTCACAAACTTATCACGAGCCATTTTTTGTTCAAAAAAAGTGAAAAATACTGAGGGGGGTGTTTTTTCCGTTTTTCTATTAATTTTGTGCTTAATTTTAAAGATATATCAAAATATGAAATCATTGGTTTTAAAGAATACACTCCTTTTATGTCTCCTTGTTGTGGGTTTAAATGCTCAAAATGCGGTTAAAACAACGCTTGATTCTACTGCGCTCACACCTCATCCACAAGATGCGCTGCCGCCTGTGGCAGGTATGCCCATTATGACGTTTGATAAAAAGACGGTCAATTTTGGTAAAATCAAGGCAGGTGCCAAGCCAGAAGTGATTTATAATTTTACAAATACAGGCGATACAGACCTCGACATTCTCATCGTATCAAGCTGCGACTGTACCGACCTCGAATGGACAAGCACGACCGTCAAACCGGGTGGAAAAGGTATGATAAGAGCGGTTTTTTATTCAGAAGATATTGAACCCAAAGACCGTAAAAAGCCCATAAAAAAGCCGATTGATGTCATTTTGAAGCAGAATCATCCTGTAAATGACTATCCGATTGTTGAGGAATTGAGTTTTGAAGCGATTATTATTGACTAATTTTTTTTCACATAAAGTTTTAAAAATCATATAAAATATGAAATCCTTAGTTCTAAAAATGTCTCTTTTTCTATGCCTTTTAAGTGTTGTACAAATATCGGCTCAAAGTACAACGGCTAAAAAAACAACCGCTCATAAGGTTTGTACGCCTTCAAAAACGGCTATTAAAACGGGTAAAACGACTTCAAGTACGACCGTGAAAACGCCACAAAAAGATGCGCCACCGCCACCTGTCAACACCACAGGCGGTATCCCTAAGATGGCGTTTGACAAAAAAACGGTTGATTTTGGCAAAATTAAAACAGGTGAAAGACCGTCTGTAACCTATAATTTTACGAATACAGGCAATGCGCCCCTTGATATTGACCTCGTTTCAGGTTGCGATTGTACGGAATTGGATTGGACGCGTTCAACGGTTCAACCTGGCGAAAAAGGTTTTGTGAAAGCAACTTTCAAAAGCGACAAAGCCGAGCCAGAAGACCACAAAACGCAGTTAAAAAAGTATGTCACCATCGTTTTGAAACAAATTCACCCTAAAAGTGGTGGTCCAATCAATGATGAAGTGATTTTCAATGTGTTTATTGTTGATTAAATAGTTAGAAACAAGATATAGTAGACGGAAAATAAAATTGTTTTTTATTTTTTTTTGCAAAAAAAAATCAAAAAACAAATTAATTTAAGTATACAAAAAAAAATGCGACCCCAAACCCCAAAAAAA
>JANLQI010000085.1:0-6859 GCA_031367705.1 Saprospiraceae bacterium
AAAAACAGACAAGATGATAGTAATAGATATACGCTTAACACAAACGGCTGTATCGGAACTTGAACAAGTACTGGTCAGTCATCCCAAGCCCTATATGCGCGAAAGAGCGAGTGCCTTATTAAAAGTGGCACAAGGCAATTACATCAAGGATGTGAGTCAAAACGGACTACTCGTAAAACGAGATGCCCATACTGTCGGTAAATGGATACACCGTTATCAGACAGAAGGCATCGAGGGCTTATATCATCGGAAGGGACGAGGTCGGAAGGCATCGTTTTCCCCCCCTGAGTCCACAAGAAGCGCAAGAACAGTTATTAATGACCGTTCGGCGCAGTCCGATGAGCCAAGGTTATGAGTTAAGTCGTTGGTCATTGTCCCTGCTTATGGAAGTTTGTACATTCATAAAAGTAAAGACAGAGCAAGGCTTTTGGGCAGTCATGCAGAGACTTAAAGTCCATTACAAAGCCTCTCGTCAATATGTACATAGCCCTGATGTGAATTATGAAACAAAGTGGGCATCTATTGAACAAACTGTCGAAATGACTATAGAACAAGACGTTGTTGTTCTGTTTTTAGACGAATTGTCCTATTATAATCAACCCACAACGGCAGATGCTTATGCTGAAAAAGGTAAAGACCAAGCCTTAGCTAAAAGAGCTTATGGTGCAGAGAAAACCAGCCGCATTATTGGCACTTTAGAGGCTAAAACAGGGAAAGTATGTTTTTTTCAACGCAGCAAAATCACGGTCGCTTGTTTGATTAGTTTCCTTCAATACTTAGTAAAAGTATATGAAGGTAAGCAAATATTCATCATCATTGACAATTGGCCTGTTCACTATCATCCTGATGTTTTGGGGGCTTTACAAAACCAAAAGTATAAGCAGTATTTCAGAACGCCTGATAATTGGAAAGACATAAAGCCTAAGAAAAAGTATTTGAATCTCAATTTACCTATTCAGTTTGTGCCTTTACCAACTTATGCATCTTGGTTAAATCCAATTGAAAAACTTTGGCGTTGGCTCAAACAAGATGTTTTGCACAATCACCAAATGGCGGACGATTGGAATCTTTTAAGAGAAAAAGTCAATCTGTTTTTATCGCAGTTCAATGAACATTCTGAGGATTTATTAAACTATACTGGCTTGAAAAATCCTCTAACTAAATACGGAAAAATATTGTCAAATAATGTAGATTAATTAATTGAAACTCATAAGATGAAGGCAATGGAGACCTATTAGAGTTACCGAAATCTATATTTTAAATAGAGGTGTCCCTAAATATTTACTAAAAATTTTCATCATTTATCAATAACAACAGTATGAAAAGAATCTACCTACTTGCGCTCATTTGTTTTGTTTTTATCCTACAAACAACAGCACAAACAAATCCTTTTGAGCCTGAAATCAAGACTTTTGAAGCAAAAGACTCAATAAACAAACCTATTTTAGGTCAGATTTTGCTTTATGGCAGTTCCACATTGCGCCTATGGAGCAGTTATGAAGCCGATTTTGCCAATAAAAATTTAAAGGTTGTCAATCACGGATTTGGCGGCTCTCAAACGAGCGATGCCAATCTGTTTTTTGACCGCGTGGTCATGCCACACAAGCCAAAATACATCTTCTTTTATGAAGGCGACAACGACATTAACGCTGGAAAAAGCGTCGAAACCGCTTTTGAGGATACCAAAACCTTTGTCAAAAAGGTGAAAACGCAATTGCCCAATACCCGCATCGTCTTTTTTGCTATCAAACCCAGTCCTTCACGGATTTTGCAGTTTGACAAACAAAAAGAATTCAATATTCGGCTTTGGAAATGGGTGCAAGAAGAAAAAGGCTTGTATTTCATTGACACCTTCAATCGTATGTTAGACAACGAAGGCAAGCCCGATGCAAAATTGTTCAAAGCCGATATGTTGCACATGAACGCTGACGGTTATGCGATTTGGACAATACAAGTGCAAAAGTTCTTGAAAAAGAGAGAAAAGTGACCCCCTCAGTATTTCTATTCGTTTGAATTAGCTGCGGGATTCTAATTCAAAAATTAATAACTAAACTCATCCGAATTATGAAAAAACTAATATTCTCTCAACTCTTTCTATTGGTCAGTTTTGCTGCCTTCGCGCAAACGATGACCGTACAAGGCAAAGTGAGCGATGCCAAAACGAATGAAACGCTCGTAGGTGCGAGTGTGGTTGTAAAAGGCACGACAAACGGCACTTTGACCAATATTGACGGCAATTTTACGCTCGATAAAGTGCCGCCAAATGGCACTTTGACCTTTTCCTTTGTGGGTTATATCTCGCAAGACGTTGCCGTTGGCAGTCAAAAAACCATCAATATTGTGCTGGAAGAAGAAGACGCAACATTGAGAGAACTCGTCGTCGTCGGTTACGGTACGCAGAAAAAAAGTGATGTAACAGGTGCCATTTCGTCGGTCAAAGGCAAGGACATTGCTTCCATAGCGACCCCCTCAGTAGCACAGGCTTTGCAAGGCAAAGTTGCAGGGGTTTTGGTCACACCTGCTTCGGGTTCACCTGGTGCAAGTGCGGTCATTCGCATACGTGGCACAGGGACATTGAACAATTCCAGCCCTTTTTACGTCATTGACGGTCTGTTGAGCGACGATATTTCGTTTGTTAGTCCAAACGATGTGGAGTCTATTGAGGTCTTGAAAGACGCTTCGGCAACGGCTATTTATGGCTCGCGTGGGGCAAATGGCGTTATCATTGTCACAACAAAAAAGGGCAAATCGGGCAAACCTGTTATCGGTTTGTCGTCCTATTATGGCTCACAGGATTTGGTCAAAAGAATACCTTTGGCGAACGCTACGGAATACGCAACGCTTAGAAATCAAGCCGCTAAAAACGCAGGTTCGGCGACCATTCCCTACCCTAACCCCTCGTCATTTGGCGAAGGAACGGACTGGCAAAACGAAATTTTCAGAACTGCACCCATGCAAAACGTCAACCTTTCGGCTCGTGGTGGCAACGATATGATGACGTACAGCATCAGCGGTGACTACTTCAAACAAGAAGGTATTTTGCAAAATGGCGACTACGAACGCTTGTCGTTACGCATCAATAATGAGTATAAATTGAATAAATTTATCAAAATTGGGCATAATTTAGCATTGATTAATACAAAAAACAACTACGCAGCGGGTACAATTTACAACGCTTATTATGCACCACCGACCGTTGCGCCGATAGATTCGTTGGGCAAATTTGGCAACACAACATCCGATGGTTCGGTTGGCAATCCTGTGGCGCAACGTTATTATGAGCGTTACAACAACGGGAGCGGCTTCCGTACTGCGGGCAATGCCTATATTGACATCAATTTGTTTAAAGGTTTGACGTTTCGCTCTAACTTCGGTTTGGATTTGTCCAACAATGAAGCCAAGCGTTTTGTGCCTGTTTTCAGAGTGACGGATATTCAGAAAAACGATATCAACTCCCTCAGTGCTTCACGCAGCAAAGGCATCAATAAGTTGTGGGAAAACACTGCAACCTATGACAATACCTTCGGCAAACACCACGTCAACCTCTTGGCGGGTGTGACTGCACAAACCAACGATGATTGGTTTTTAGGTGGTTCCGCAACCAATTTGCCAGGCGATGTGAACAATATTGCGGGTAATATCGAAGATTTGCTCTATTTACGGGCAGGAACGGCAGGTTTTACCATTACTGAAAGCAGCAACGGTTGGCGCATGTTTTCACAATTGTATCGCATCAACTATGGCTACAATGACAAATACCTTTTGACAGCTTCTACGCGAATTGATAAATCTTCAAAATTTGGTAAAAACAAACGAACAGGCATTTTTCCTTCATTTAGTATAGGTTGGCGATTGAAAGAAGAGGATTTTTTAAAGAACGTGGATTGGGTTTCCGCACTCAAATTACGTGGCAGTTTTGGCGTTACGGGTAACGATAAGATTGACCAAAACTCAAAAAGCCCACCTGTTACAGACAAGCTCGATGCTATTTTTGGTGCAAGCGAAAAGTTTTTCCCGGGCGCAACGATTACCCGTTTAGCAAATCCGAACCTACATTGGGAAGAAACCAAGCAAGTAAACTTCGGTTTTGAAGCAGGTTTTCTCAATAATCGCTTGACAACTGAAATAGATTGGTACAAAAGGACGACTTCTGACATTTTGTCGGCATTACCGATTCCAGGATTTATCGGCGCATCTGACCCTCCTGTGGTCAATTCCGCTTCGGTTTTCAATCAAGGTTTTGACATCAATTTGGGTTGGCGTGACCGCCTGAAACAAGGTTTTGGCTACAATGCCAACGTCATTGTCTCAACCGTTCACAATGAAGTGATTGATTTGGGTCCAGGCAAAACAGAGATTTTTAGCGGCAGCGTAGGCGAAGGTGGCAAACTTGGCTCACGAACGATTAACAGTTTGCCGATAGGTGGATACTACGGCTACCAAGTGGCGGGTATTTATCAAAATGCAGAAGACTTGGCGAAATACCCTAAACGTGTCGGTGAAACGCCTGGAAAAGACGTATTCGCAGGTGATTTGCGCTATGCCGATTTGAATGGCGATGGCGTGATTACAGATAAAGACCGTACGTATTTAGGTAGTCCAATTCCAACTTTAACTTATACTTTTAACCTCGGTGCAGACTTTAAAGGCATTGATTTCTCCATCCAAATCAGTGGCGTAACAGGCAATAAAGTGATGAATGCCAAACGTTTAGCTCGTTTCTCAACGGGTAATTTTGAAAAAACATTCCTCAATGGTTGGAATGGTGAAGGGACAAGCAACTTCGAGCCTCGTGTGACGATTGGCGGACGCAACTATGAAGTTTCAGACCGTTTCATCGAAGACGGTTCGTTTACATCCATTCGAAATGCTCAAATCGGCTACACCCTCCCCCTCAGTATAAGTCGTAAAATGAAGATGTCAAACTTCCGTATTTATGTGTCGGCGACGAACTTGAAAATGTGGACAAAATACACAGGCTACACACCCGAAATCGTCAATGGCGACGACTCGTTTTCTGTCGGTATTGATAGAGGTGTTTATCCTGTTGCAAAGACCGTGACGGTTGGGGTGAATGTGGGTTTTTGATTTTTTTGACCACTGATTTGACGGATTTGACGGATTTTCTCAGATTTCTTTTATTCACTACGAAATGACAATAAAAAATCAGCGTAAATCCGTCAAATCCGTGGTCAAAAAAAATCACAATCCACCCCCTCAGTAAAAAATCATTTTTCAACATAAAAAAACGATTAAAAATGAAAAAGATACGCATCCTTTTACCGCTTTTACTGCTCATCGCCAGCAGTTGTAAAGACAGTTATTTTGAGGTCACACCACGCGGACAATTGACCGCCGAGAACTTTTTTCAGACCGAGGAACACGCCCGTTTAGCCACCAATGCCGTCTATAATGTGCTGCGTAACTGGGAAATCAGCGTCTTTGCGTACATCGGCTGCACCGATATTATCAGCGACGATACCGACAAAGGCAGCGAGCCAAACGATGCCGCTTTCCTTTTAGACGTGGATAATTTCACATTCGATGCCGCCAATGTTGCGCCTGTTACCCTTTGGAATGGCTATTACAGAGCCATTTTTAGGGCAAATATTGCTATTGAACGCATTCCTGAAATCAAAATGGATGTCGCTTTGCAAAACCGTTTGATTGCTGAATCCAAGTTTCTCAGGGCTTATTTTTACTTCAATTTAGTCCGTTGGTATGGCGACTTGCCACTTGTGACCAAGCAATTGACGCAAGACGAATTTAAGCAAACACGCAACAAAACGACTGAAGTTTATGCCCAAATCATCACCGATTTGAAGGCAGCCATTGACGTTTTGCCTGAAAAATCGAAATATGCACCCGATGACTTAGGACGAGCCACCAAAGGCGCAGCAAAAGGGCTATTGGCAAAAGTCTATTTGACGACAAAAGATTATGTCAATGCTGAAAAATACGCCCTCGAAGTCATCAACTCAAACGAATATGCTTTGCTGCCCGATTATACTAAAATCTTTACGCCAGAGGGTGAAAACTCATCTGAATCCGTCTTTGAAGTGCAAGCAACCGTCAGTACCGAACGCTTCGACGGTGGTTCGCAATACAACGAAGTGCAAGGCGTGCGCGGCGACCCAAATCTCGGTTGGGGTTTCAATCGTCCGTCCGACAGCTTTATTTTAGAATTTGAACCAGGCGACCCAAGACGTGAAGCCTCCATTTTGTACGAAGGCGAAGTGCTGCCCGATGGTTCTGCCATCATTGCTAAAAATCCACGCATTTTTAATGCCCGATTCAACCAAAAAGCATGGGTACCGACCCATCCAGGTGGCAACGGCGCAGGGCCAGGCAATATCCGTTTGTTGCGCTATACCGATGTCGTTTTGATTGCCGCCGAAGCCGAAAATGAAAATGGCAAAACAGTTATGGCATTAACGCACCTCAATTCAGTCAGAAAACGGGCGCGGGGAACGAATACAAACATCCTTCCCGATGTTACAGAAACCGACAAAGTCAAATTGCGTGACAAAATTTTGCATGAACGCCGTGTCGAATTGGGCTTGGAACAACAGCATTGGTTCGACCTCATTCGCACAGGACGCGCAGAAGCTGCTATGATAGCAAATGGTAAAAATTTCAAGAAAAACAAGCATGAATTGCTGCCGATTCCACAAGCGGAAATAGATTTGAGTAGTGGCACTTTGTCGCAGAATCCTGGATATTGAATAGGTATAGTAGATGGAAATTGAATAGATTTTTGTTTTTGTAAAAAAACAAAAATATATTAAATTTACATCTACTATAACTATTCAATATCCAGGATTCAGCGACAAAGTGGCACTACTCAAATCTATTTACG
>JANLQI010000096.1:0-17513 GCA_031367705.1 Saprospiraceae bacterium
AAAAACTAATCAAATTTCTGTTTACTATACCTTCTTATCACTTAATCACACATTGTTTCACTCTTATGAGTCGTCAAAAATTAAAGAAGTTCGCAGAACTTCAAACTTTCCCCAATGTCCTTGATAATTTGGATGTAAGAGACCCCGCAAATACGGTACTAAATGGTCAAATCGTTGATATAAAAGGCAAATGGGGGGCAGAACATTTTAAAAACAATAACCCCATTACACTTGAATTGGCTTGTGGTCGTGGCGAATATGCTGTTGCATTGGGCAAAATGTTCCCCGAACGCAATTTTATCGGTGTAGATGTCAAAGGTTCGCGCATACATAAAGGCGCAAAAGAAGCCTTGGAAGCGGGTTTGACAAATGTGGCTTTCTTGCGCACACGCATCGAACAGATTGAGCATTTTTTTGTTAAAAACGAGGTGTCTGAAATATGGATTACCTTTCCCGACCCTTATTTAAAAGAACGTAAATCGAATAAACGCCTTACTTCTGAACAGTTTTTAAATCGTTATCGTAAGTTTTTGCAGTCCGATGGCATTGTTCATTTGAAAACAGATTCACCAGATTTATATGATTTTACGCTCGATATTTGCCAAGATACTGAGGGGGTCGAATTTTTATTTTCCGACAGCGACATCCATAACAAGCCATTGATTATGAATGAGTTATCAGTCCAAACTTATTATGAAAAAGCGAATATTGCAAAGAGTACGATAAAATATGTTCGGTTCAAAATCTAAAAGCGTCATGGGAAATACAGCCAAACTGCGTATTGCCGTTATTTTTTCATCCATCTATATTTTGATGGCATTTGCTTGGTGGTCCATGCTGTTATTAAAAAAAAATGCAGATGCCAAACAAGCCCGCATTGAATTATTACGCATTGAATTGATACAAAAGGGCTTATATACCGACGAAATTCAATTCAAAATGACCCCTCAGTATGCGGAGTTAGAAGACAGATATGGTCGTCAAAAAACGATGGTTTGGGGCGAAGGCAGTTTTCTGTTTATCGGTTTACTTGTCGTCGTTTGGCTCATCAATCGGAGCTTTTTTATTGAAATTTCCTTATCAAAACAGCGACAAAACTTCCTTTTATCAATTACACATGAGTTAAAATCGCCTATTGCCTCCATACAATTAGTGCATCAAACCTTTCAAAAACACAAATTGGACGAGGCACAGCAAGCCAAATTACTTAATTCAGCAAGCATTGAAACAGAACGTTTGAATGTTTTAGTCAATAACCTTTTACTGTCCGCAAGGCTTGATGCCACTTACGAGCCGCAATTTGAAGACATTAAATTGACACCTATTATTAAGGATTTGATTGAGAAATTTCGGATGAAATGCCCAAAAGCGCAATTTCATTTTTCGACGGAAAAAGAGATTCCATTACTGAGGGGTGACAGACAAGGCATTATTTCAGTGTTTACAAATCTTTTGGAAAATGCCGTTAAATATTCAGGCGACCATCCTAAAATAACCATTCTCCAAAGTTTTGAAAACCAACAATTCGTCTTTGAAATTGCGGACAACGGCATTGGTATCGCAGCGAGTGAACGAAAAAAAGTTTTTGAAAAATTTTATCGCGTCGGTAGCGAAATGACCCGTCGCACCAAGGGAACAGGTTTAGGGCTTTATATTGTGGCTCAAATCATCAAAATTCACAAAGGAACCATCCAGATTTTAGACAATGAACCCCAAGGCACTATTTTTAGAATTACGTTGCCAAGTTAATACGTAAACCCTTGATTATCAAAGCCAAATTTTAATTTTAACCGTCTTAATGGTCTGCTGACTATCATGGTTTTCAGCCGTAATCGTCACCGTAGCATCCGTCCAATCCGTAACCTTAGCAGTCCACGTCACGTTAAAGGCATAACTTTGCAAATCGTGACAATAAGGGGTATTTGAATACAAAACCGCACCTGTCTTATCATCGGTTATTTTAATAGTTAACTCATGTAGTCTGACAGCATCTGCCGCATCGCCTTTGATTGTAATGACTTGTCCGCTCGTAAATTGGTCATCTGCAAGCGGTGCAGCGATAGTTAAAGTGGGCGCACTATCAGCCGTTTTGTGGCAGGAGAACCCCAAGAACAGAGTAGCTACAAGAAAAAAGGTCTTGAAAACATTCAAAAGTTTCATCGTTCTCATTTTAACAAGTGATTTTATTAAGGTACAATAATACTACTCAGCTACGAGTATTCGCTTCCTTATGGTTTCTTTAACAGAGAAAAAAATACTGAGGGGTCTAATTGTTCGTTTCAGAACCATTCATAAACTGAATAACTATCCACTATTATCTATCAACTATCATCTAACTATTTATCCACTTAAACTTGAAATTATGAAAAAGACAATCATTTTAACCTCATTTTTGTTTCTCAACATGATGGCGTATAGCCAAAATATTGGTTTACGTGTTGGCAGAAATATCGCCGACTTTTCGTTCAACAAAGATTCATTAACCGCTTTGGGCATTAGCAATGACAAATTGGCGGGCTGGGCAATCTCTTTACCAATCGAATTTAATGTGAATAAAAACTTTTCAATCCAAACAGATTTAGGCTTTTTGCAAAAGGGTTTTAAATCGGTTCAAAGTATCAAAACTGGTGCGACCACAACCACAACGGAGTTGAAAAACTATACAAATTATGCGATTCTCCCTGTCATGTTTCGTTTGCACACAGCAGGACGTTTTTTGCAGGCTTATGCCAATATTGGACCCGATGCGACTTTTGCCATCAACCAGAATTCGACAGGCACATCAAAGGTCGGTAGCACGTCAACCGATGTCAACAAGGACGTGAGTCTTGACGGAACGAAACGTTTCACATTCGGTTTGCAAGGTGGCGCAGGATTGAAACTAAAATTGGGCAAAATAGCTTTGGTCTTAGACGGGCGTTTTTTGACAGATTTGAAGGACAATGAAGGCAAATTCAATTTCCAAGGTTTACAAAACAATTCTTTCTCAACTAAAAACTGGGTAACGAGTTTTGGGTTTGTTTTTGGGAGTTAAATTAATGTATTGATGTATTGTTAAATGGCTGTATGATTTGAATCCAAACCATACAGCCATTTAACAATACATCAATACATTAATCTAGAAAATCGAAGACACCTCAAACTTCAAACCTTCTAAGGTTTTTGATTCAATATCACCGTTTTCGATGGCAAAATAAGTCATATTATACCTATCATTCTCCAATGTATAAACTTCAATTGATTGATTTTTAGTGTCAACTATCCAATATTCAGATACACCAAATTCGCAATACAATTCCATTTTTTCTTTACGGTCATACCTAAAAGTTGAAGGCGATAATACTTCAACGATTAAATCAGGATGCCCTTCAATCCCATTGTTTGTAATAATGAAATCACGCTCTTTCTTGATAAAAATAATATCGGGTTGCGTATTATTGTACTTATCGAAAAACACATCAATGGGAGAGGTATAAACTTTTCCCAACTGTTTTTCTCGTACAAAAGTGTTCACAATTGTAACCAATTCGGTTACAGCTTGTTGGTGAGCGGGATAGGGTGCTTGTTTTTTCACGATGTTACCATTTATGAGTTCATAGAAAAAGCCTTCTTCAAGTTCCATGTCAAAGAGTTCTTCAACGGTTATTTTGTTTTTAGGAATCGCTTCTATCATTTTTGTCGTTTTTTTTAAATTAAAAAAGCATAAACAAAAGTAAGACTATTTTTTTTATAAAACGACCCCCTCAGTATTTTCACTATTTTTGCCCATCTTTCTTTCCTCCAACTAAAGTCGGAGGCTATTTATACATATCAATTTTCACTTAAAATGCAGCCATTAGCAGAACGTATGCGCCCCCGAAGCCTTGACGAATACATCGGACAAAAACACCTCGTCGGTCAAAATGCCGTTTTGCGCCGCACGGTTGAGTCTGACCGTGTGCCTTCGATGATACTGTGGGGGCCACCAGGCGTGGGCAAAACGACTTTAGCAAATATCATTGCTTCGGTAACAAAACGGGCGTATTTTTCACTTTCCGCCATCAATTCAGGTGTAAAAGACGTGCGTGAGACGATTGAGGAAGCCAAACGGCGGCAGTTTTTCAATACCGCTAATCCTATTTTGTTTATTGATGAAATCCACAGATTTTCAAAATCACAACAAGATTCATTACTCGGTGCGGTTGAAAAAGGCATTGTTACGCTTATAGGCGCGACGACGGAAAACCCTTCGTTTGAGGTCATTCCTGCCCTTCTATCTCGCTGTCAGGTCTATGTTTTGAAAGAATTGGAAAGCGATGATTTGCTTGAATTGGTCACCCGAGCATTAAAAACCGATGAAGTTTTGCAGATAAAAAACATGGTTTTCAAGGAAACCGATGCCCTTTTGCTGTTAAGTGGTGGCGATGCACGCAAATTATTGAATATTGTTGAGTTGATTGCTGAATTTGCACCTGATAGAACCGTCAATACTGAGGGGGGCATAAATCCACCTTATGAAGTTGACAATCAAATAGTTACAAATATTATTCAGCAAAATATTGCTCGATATGATAAATCTGGAGAGCAACATTACGACATCATTTCAGCCTTCATAAAATCTATGCGCGGCAGCGACCCCAATGCAGCTGTTTACTACCTTGCCCGCATGTTGGAAGGTGGCGAAGACGTGAAATTCATTGCGCGGCGTATGATTATTTTGGCATCAGAAGACATTGGTTTGGCGAACCCCAATGCTTTACTTTTAGCAACCACGACGGCACAAGCAGTGCATCAAATTGGTATGCCCGAAGCACGTATCATTTTGAGTCAATGCGCCATTTACTTAGCCACTTCGCCTAAAAGTAATTCAGCATACATGGCTATTGATGCCGCTATCGCCAAAGTGCGGGCAACAGGCAATTTGAGTATTCCGCTTCATTTACGCAACGCCCCAACGAATTTGATGAAAAAAATGGACTACGGCAAAGGCTATCAATACGCTCATAATTACGTGGGTAACTTCGCAGAACAAGAGTTTTTGCCCGCCGATATCAGTGGCGAGCGTTTTTTTGACCCCTCAGTAAATCCTGCTGAAACACGGATTCGTGAACAGTTGCGGACGCAATGGAAGGAGAAATATGGATATTGACGCTGAATTTTGTTTTTAACATAAAACAAGTAACTTTGTCAAGTAAAAACATTATAAAAAAATAGAGCAATGATTCAAGGAATTTCAATAGAAAACTTTCGCGTTTTTCATAAAACAGAAATAAATGGGTTTGGGTTGGTTAACCTTTTTGGCGGGAAAAACAATTCGGGAAAGACTTGTTTGTTGGAGGCTTTGTATGCTTCGTTAAAAGGAGATTTAGATATAAGCATTAAATTGAGACAACAAAAACTACCTTTAAATGATGCTTTGAAGAACCTGTTTTTTAATTTGGATACAAGTCAACCCATTTCATTTGAAGTAAAAAACGAAGATAATAAGACTTTTTCCACAAAAGAAGAATACGATGCGGTAAGTTTTTCAATGAAAAAGACTTACGATATTGGAGGCACTACTGGGAGGCAAGAAACCCTCAAATCTGTTTTTTGGCAAAAAAATAAACTAAATTTTATACTTTCAAAAGACGAACAATATCCCGAAAACCTAAACCTCAGTGCAGAATTTGATAGAGCAGATATAAAAGGTGAAAGTGCATTGATTTTAAAAGCCATACAAATTATAGACCCCTCAGTATCAGAAGCAAAAACGTATGCGACTTTTCCTGAAACCTTGTTTTTAAGAAAAACAGGAGAAAAAGCAGCTTTGCCTATTACCAATTATGGTGATGCACTTCAAAAAATGATGCGTTACATTTTGACAATCGTAAAATTAGAAAATGAACAAACAAGCGGTGGTAAATTTTTATTAATTGATGAAATTGAAAATGGCTTGCATCACACTGTTCAACAAGATTTTTGGGAAATGTTGTTCAAATTATCTGTTGAATATAATATCCAAATTTTTGCAACAACACATAGCAGCGAAATGATTGAAGCGTTTGCTGAGGTTGCTCAAAAACCTCAGTATGTCGGTAAAGGCATTCATTTTGAATTGTTCCGCCATTTTAAAACAAATGAAGTTGTTGCAAATCGCATTGATGTTGAAAACTTAGAATATAAACTTACCCATAATAGCCCATTTAGAGGAGAATGAATATCTTAATCGTTGAAAGTAAAAATGACAAAGTCTTTGTAGAGGCTGTCATTCGACACTTACACTTAAATCAAGTTGAAGTGAGCAACCCAATATGCCAAATTGATGATTTCGATTGTATGAATGGATTAAATGAAAGCAAATTAACATCTTCACTTAAAGATGCTCTTACAGGTGTTATGAGAGGTGTTGAAAAAATTGGTGTTTTAATTGACCTTGACCAAAACAATGTTGAAAGCAGATTAAAGTTAGTGAATGACAGCTTGAAAGCTGCTTTTCAGTCCGTTTTCGGTGTCGAAATAACAGATGAGATACAAAATATCAATGACTTTTTAACCATTAATACACACAATGCAACAGTCTCTATTGCCTGTTATTTCACAAATGTCGATGGTCAAGGCGAATTAGAAACCGTCCTGAAAACCATTAAAACAAAAGACTCTCCCTTCGCTGATTGCCTTTCTGAATGGCAAAACTGTTTGCAAACCAATGGAAAAGATATTTCACAAAAAGATTATGACAAATTTTGGTTGAGTAATTATATCCGATTTGACACTTGTAGTAAAAATGATAAAAAACAAGCAGAACGCAAATGCAGCATTCAAAACTTAGATTATGTTTTTGAGAACAAAACCGACATTTTCGATTTTGATAATGCTTTGTTAAACGACATAAAATCCTTCCTCCACCTATTCAATTGAAAAATCCAACGAGATTCATCAACAAATGAGTTAACTTTGCGTTTTATTTTCAATCATTATTGAAAGTAAAATACCAACCATTTTTTCATATTAAAACACCTGACAATCAGAGATGAACGAAGTCACAACACCTAACACAGAAATATCAGCCGAAAATTTAGCTTTTATCCGTCAATCAGCTCAAGACTTTGCGGAAACACACATTCGACCTTACCTTATGGATTGGGACGAATCTCAAGAATTCCCAATAGAAATGATGCATAAAATGGGCGAATACGGCTTTCTTGGCGTTCTCGTCCCTGAAGAATACGGCGGTGCAGGACTTGATTATCAAGCTTATGTGACCATAATAGTAGAAATTTCAAAAGTTTGTGGTTCTATCGGTTTGTCAGTTGCGGCACATAATTCATTGTGTACCAATCATATTTTGATGTTTGGCACTGAAGAACAAAAACAACGTTGGTTGCCAAAACTGGCAACGGGTGAATGGATTGGTGCGTGGGGTTTGACAGAAGCGAATACAGGTTCAGATGCGATGCGGATGAAATGTACGGCGGTTCAAGACGGTGATTACTGGGTCATTAATGGCGCAAAAAACTGGATTACACATGGCAAATCAGGTCAAGTAGCCGTTGTTTTAGTCAGAACAGGTGAACTTTTGGACTCACGCGGCATTACGGCATTCGTAATTGAACGTGGTACTGAGGGGTTCTCAGCTGGCAAAAAAGAAAATAAATTGGGTATGCGCGCCAGCGAAACGGCTGAAATGATTTTTGATAATTGTCGGGTGCATAAAAGCCAAATACTCGGACATGAAGGCGAAGGCTTCAAACAAGCGATGAAAATATTGGATGGTGGGCGTATTTCGATTGCCTCATTGTCGCTCGGTATTGCCAAAGGGGCTTACGAAGCGGCGGTTAAATATGCCAAAGAACGCCATCAATTTGGGCAACCCATTGCCAATTTCCAAGCGATTGGCTTCAAATTGGCAGATATGGCAACCCGTATTGAAGCAGCAGAATTGTTGACTCGCCAAGCAGCCGATCTGAAAAATGCCAATAAACGCATGACAAAAGAAGCCGCTATGGCAAAATATTATGCCTCAGAAGTCGCTGTTTGGACAGCAAACGAAGCAGTTCAAGTTTTTGGCGGTTATGGCTATACGAAGGATTTTCCAGTTGAAAAATTCTACCGCGATGCGAAACTGTGTACGATTGGCGAAGGAACGAGTGAAATTCAAAAACTTGTGATTTCGAGAGAAATACTGAAGGGATAGTTTTTTGAAAACATCATCTCGACGTGAAACAAAAAACCGACCCCCTCAGTATGGAGTCGGTTCTATGGTTCTTAGTTATCGGTAAATTGGTTATTGGTATGGCGTTATCAATAACCAATCCCAAATAACCAACCCACTATAAATGTATCACCTCGCCATAGGCATGAGCCGCCGCTTCCATAATCGCTTCGCTCATTGTTGGATGCGGATGAATAGATTTGATAATTTCATGTCCCGTCGTTTCCAATTTACGGGCAACAACAGCTTCTGCAATCAATTCCGTCACGTTCATACCAATCATGTGGCAACCGAGCCACTCACCGTATTTGGCATCAAAAATGACTTTGACGAAACCTTCTGATGCACCCGCCGCTTTTGCTTTTCCACTTGCAGAAAAAGGAAATTTGCCTACTTTTATCTCAAAACCAGCCTCTTTTGCACCCGCTTCGGTATAACCAACAGACGCAATTTCAGGAGAACAATACGTACAACCTGGGATATTGTTATAATCAATTTTTGAAATATGTAGACCCGCGATACCTTCAACGCATGTAATACCTTCTGCACTCGCTACGTGGGCAAGAGCTTGTGTTGCCAACACGTCACCAATAGCGAAAATGCCAGGTACATTGGTCTGAAATCTGTCATCAACGGTGATAAAACCACGGTCAGTTTTGATGCCCAAAGCCTCTAAACCGATGTTTTCAGTGTTAGGTGTAACACCCGCTGCCGACAAAACAACATCACATTCGATGATTTCTTCTGCACCGTCTTTCTTTGCTTTTGTCTTAACTTTCAAGACATCGCCGCTTGTATCAACAGACTCTACAGCCGTTCCTGCAAGGGTGCGAATGCCTTTTTTCTTATAAATTTTGGTCAATTCCTTAGAAATATCTTCATCTTCACGCGGTACAAGCCCTTGATCCATGAATTCCACCATCGTCACTTTCGTACCGATTGAGTTGTAGAAATAAGCAAATTCAACCCCAATCGCACCCGCACCTACGACAACCATGCTTTTAGGTTGAGTTGGTAGCGACATTGCTTTGCGGTATTCAATGATTTTAGTACCGTCTATTTTTAAATTAGGCAATTCCTTTGCACGTCCGCCAGTAGCGATGATGATATTTTTTGCGGAATAAATGTCCGATTTACCTTCTGCCGTCGTCACTTCTACAGCCTTACCCCTCAGTAATTTGGCGTTGCCCATGATGACGGTTATCTTATTTTTCTTCATCAAAAACTGAACACCTTTGCTCATGCCATCTGCAACGCTGCGTGAACGACCAATCATCGCACCGAAATCGGCTTCCGCACCAGCTATTTTGATACCGTAGTCTGAAGCATGATTCAAATATTCAAACACTTGCGCGCTTTTCAATAAGGCTTTTGTTGGGATACAACCCCAGTTCAAACAGATGCCGCCCAACGATTCACGTTCGATAATGGCAACGTTCATTCCCAATTGTGACGCACGTATGGCTGCCACATAGCCGCCCGGTCCCGAGCCGATAATGATTAAATCAAATGGATTCATATTCTTAATTGGTTGTTAGATAATGATGAATGGTGAAATGATGGATGATGAATGGTGTTGTTTGTTTTTATAACATACTGACTGACAGCTATTTATCATACAAAATTGGTCATTCGTTAAATTAAGATGTGCATCTCAATTAATGCGACGCAAAGGTAAAAAAAATGTATGAATTTAAGAATTCGATGTTCGGAAATTCGGGTATTCTAATTTCCAACAACCTACTTTATGATAAACTCTACACGCCTGTTTTGTACATGACCTTCTACTGTATTTTCAGTCGTTAAAGGGCGCAAATCGCCAAATCCTTTCCAAGTCAAACGCTCGCTTTTGATGCCTTTTTTAATCAAATAATCCACTACGGCACTGGCTCGTTCTTCTGATAATTTGAGGTTGAGTTTGGAGTCGCCTACGTTGTCCGTATGTCCTTCGACGACGACTTTTTTGTTCGGAAAACGTTTGAGCATCGCCACTAAGTTGTCCAATTCCTCAAAAGACTCGGGCAGCATAGTCGGTTTACTTTTTACAAAAAGGACGTGTTTGGGTACGTATTTCGTTGCAGTATCCAAATTTACTGATGGAACATCCCGAGACAATCGGGAGGGGGTAGTTTTGGATTGAATGATAGGTTTTTTAACAGGTATTGGCGGCTTAGCAACCACAATAGGTTTTTCAGGGGGCGGTGTAACAGTTTGAATAACAGATGATTGTGAAAAGAACTCGCTATTTATTTTTTTATAATTATGTCCTGAATACTTGGCTTTATCGTCAGGTGTTTCCCACAAAAGATGAATTTCACCTTCACGTAAACCATTGAAATATTCAACTCTCAGGTCATATTTTTTACCCGCATCTAAGGCAATCGTACCTGAAAAATCCTCTGAATCATGCAATCCCCAAGCATCTAAAATCAAGAGATTGCCAATCCAAACACGGATGCCATCATCTACTTTTGCTGAAAATATATAAGTGCCAGAAACTGGGGCTTGCAGTTGACCCGTCCAACGAATGGAATAAACATTGGGGCTGATATCATTTGCAGGAGACGTACCCATTTGCCAATCGAAATCAATTTGCGGGTCAATACGGGACATAACCCATTTTTCTGCCTGCAAATCTTTTCCATTGTAATAGTCTGCTTTTAGACCTTGTTGCGCTTCGATTTCATGCAGAAAACAGAGTAGTGTTAGGCTTGAAAATAAAAATAGCTTTTTCATATTGACATCGTTTTTAATCCTAAAAATAAGGCGAAATGGGCAAAAACCCTTTGTTTCTTCGACTTTTTATAGCTAAAAACCGACGAGGGTAATTATGAAGGGAGACCACTGATTGGACTGATTCGACTGATTTTCACTGATTTTCCTTTTTGTCATCCTAAAATAGAATCAGTGAAAACCAGTCGCATCAGTCCAATCAGTGGTCAAAAAAAATGAAAATAAGGTGCAACCATGCTCCAAATCCAACCTATAGTTTTGAAAACGAGAAAAAGAAAACCAAACAAAATCGCTAAAAACATCAACGAAACAATGAAAATACTGCGTGTTGCCGCAGGAGGATTTGGGTTTTCGACATAATATTGTTTCAACAAATCAACATTTCGGCGGTTCGCCTTGTAGTGCAAATCAAACAAATCGCCAACAATCGGAATAGAACCAACAGTTGCATCAAACGTAATATTGCCCAACATTTTGAGCAACATAACGAAACCAATGCCGCGCCGCATCATTGAAAATACCAAAATAGATGAAATGCCAAAACTCAACCAATCGCCTACCGTTGGAATGAGACCGATGAGAAAATCAACGCCAAAACGCACTTGCGTAAAAGGAATCCTAAATTGATTGTCGAGCAACGACGATATTTTGTCAATCATTGCAAATTCAGGTTGTGGCGACAATGTTGTAGCAGTTTGAGTGGGTTGTACTTGATTTTCCATATTATTTAATTTGAATGTTGAGAGACCACTGATTGGACTGATGCGACTGGTTTTCACTGATTTTAGTTCCCTTCGGGATGACAAAAAATCAGCGAAAATCAGTCGCATCAGTCCAATCAGCGGTCAAAAAAAATCAAAATTGTCTTTTAAAAACTAAAAAAAACATAACGACAAAAAGCGTGAGCGTAAAAGTAAGACCTATTTGTAAAGAAAAAGCATCTGCCAAAAAACCAATAACAGGCGGTCCGATAAAAAAACCAGCATACCCAATCGTCGTTGCCATCGCAATACCGACACTCGGAGAGACCCCCTCAGTATTTCCCGCCGTTGAATACACAATAGGTACAACATTCGCCAGACCCAAACCGACACTGAAAAAACCAAGCAAAACGATGTATTCATTGAGTACCATAAGTGCCAATGCAAGTCCTAAAAAAGCCAATAAACTACTGTAAATCAGCACCTTACGCTTACCTAATTTAGCAATAAAAAAGTCCCCAAAAATACGCCCAATAGTCATAGACGTTGCGAAAGCCCCAAATGCTAAGGCAGAAAAGGCTTCGCTCATACCAATCGTTTTGTTCATATAAATGGCTGACCAATCCGCCATCGAGCCTTCGCCTGTCATGCCGCAAAAGGCGATGATACCCAATGGCAATATCGCTTTTGTTGGTAAACGAAAGGTTTGCCCCCCCTCAGTAAAAGTGCCTTCTGCATCATTTTTCACGCTGTTTGAGTCTTCATCTTTGATTAAATGTCGCATTGCCCATACCAATAACACAGCGCATAAAGCACTGATAATCAATAAATGCGTAAAAAGAGGAACGGTTAATTTTGCAAATAAAGCCCCTGCACCTGCGCCCAACGCCATGCCGATACTGAAAACGGCATGAAACGAAGACATAATCGGCTTGTCATACATCCGCTCAACGTAAACGGCTTGGCCATTTATCGAAACATCTAACGCCCCATTGTTTAAGCCTAAAAAGAAAAACAGCCCACCAATGAGCCAAATATTTGAAAAAACAGGGATTAAAGGCGCAAAAAGACAAAACCCCCAAGCCGTTATCCACGTCAGTCTTTGGCTGCCAAAAAACACCGTTAACCAACCCGCAAAAGGCATAGAAACAATAGCCCCCGCTGCCCAACAGAGTAAAAGAGTACCCAATGTTGCGTTTGAGACATCATATAATCGTTGCAATTCAGGTAATCGAGCGACCCAATTGGCATAAAGAAATCCAACAAAAAAGAAAAAAGACGAAATAGCTAAACGGTTGATTCTCATTTATTTATAAAAATTTATCATCAGACAAACCTCATTTGAAAAAGTGTTCAAAAATAGGTTTTATGAAAAAAAGTTGTAAAGATGAGAAAAAAAATGACGTGGCATAATTTATGAACAGATGCACTTATATCTGTAAAAAGTGTTAAAATTTTTTCATGCAGAAATATACAATTTGAACTACCCAAACGTTTATTTTGTTAGATAAGAAGCAACTATTGAGATGTAAAATGCAAACACTTATGCCTTTCTAAACTCATATCAACTATGCCTTTATGACAGTATTGCTTTTGAAACAATAATCGCCTAATTTTGGATTGAACTTTCAATCAAAATGCTCACATTATAAAATTACATGACGAATGAATATAAATGGTTTTCCAAAACAACAAAATAAGGAACATAAAATTGGCATTGCGCTCTCAGGTGGCGGTGCAAAAGGTATTGCACACATCGGTGTCATTCGGGCTTTGCTTGAAAATGGCATCGAACCAACCATCGTTTCAGGTACGAGTGCTGGCTCAATTATAGGTGCATTATATGCGTCAGGTCTTCCGACGGACGATATGGAGCGTATGATTGCAGATTCGAGTTTTATGAAGATATTTCGCATTTTTGGTATTCCTGGTGCGGGCTTTTCAAAATTGGATTATCTCAAAGAACGCCTTGCCGACTTTATTCCCGAAGACAGTTTTGAGTCGCTTAATTTCCCTTTGTATGTTTGCGCGACCAATATGAACATCGGCAAAGCCGTATATTTTAGTACGGGAAAGTTGTTCGACAAAGTTATTGCATCTTGTTCCGTGCCGTGGCTTTTCAAACCCGTCGAAATTGACGGCGAGTTGTATGTTGATGGCGGTATTACCAACAATATGCCAGCTGGAATCATTCGCGAACAATGCGAAATCTTGATTGGTTCAAACGTCAAACCTAAGGTTCATGTGCAGTCAAATAAGGAATTGGATACATTTATGGGTATTACACAACGCGTCGTGGATTTAACGCTGTGGACAAATTCAAAACCGCATATCAAAATGTTAGACGTTTATATTGCCCCTGAAAAAGTCGACGAATTTAGCTTTTTCAGTATGTCAAAAGTTAAAGAATTGTGCGATATTGGCTACGAAGAAACCATGAATCAGATGCCTAAATTGATGAGTCTGATAGATGCACAAAAGAAAGGACATTTGATTTCGGTTTAAATTTGACATAAAAACACGATAAAACCTCGAAAATACTGAGGGGGTATATGTTGGAGAAACTTTAGAAATTTCTCCAACATGTCATTAACCTTTTCCAAGAATGCCTCTTTGCCCTTGCCTGATTGAAGAAATTCATCTTCAAAACCAATAAACCTAATATTGGTCAAATTTTTGATAAATCTTTTTGCTAAAAATAACTAATTTTGCGGCAAACAGTAATATTGAAGGATATCGGCTGAATAAGTAAAAAACCTATTTGGCTATCCTAAAACCTTAATTTCACAGATTTAGAATTTTATGAGAAAAATTCCTCTTGATATAGTCGGTTTGCAACCGAGCATGACCCAAACGCATAACTACGCCGTTGTTCTCGGCGAACGCAATGGCAACCGTCGTTTGCCCATTATCATTGGTGGCTTTGAAGCGCAAGCAATCGCTGTAGCGGTTGAACGTATGCTGCCAAATCGCCCTTTGACGCATGATTTGTTCAAAAATGCCTTAGAAACATTCAATATTGACCTGCACGAAGTCGTCATTTCTAACTTACTGGATGGCGTTTTTTATGCGCGTCTCATTTGTTACAAAGACGGTATTCCGCACGAAATTGATTCTCGTACAAGCGATGCGTTGGCTATGGCTGTGCGTTTCAATTGTCCGATTTTCACGTATGAGTTCATTCTCGAGGCGGCTGGTGTTGTTTTAGAAGATGCTGATGATTCTGGCAGTAGAAGTGTGGGTGCAGAAGCAGGTAAAACAGGCGGTAGCCGTGCATCTGATACACGCAGCTCATTGACCAATATGGACACTGATGAACTGAATCAGAAACTTCAAGAAATGCTTGCCAATGAAGATTATGAGCAAGCAGCTTTGATTAGAGATGAATTGAATCGTCGGAAAGGGTAATTTTATATTTCAAAATTTGAGATTTCGGAATAAAATATTGGGGTATTGTCGAATAGTGGCAGTATCCCAATATCTTTAATAAATCTAAAAACCACCATAACATGCTGAATATCAAGAAAATACTATTTTTCATTACACTCTATACCGTATGTCCAATGGCTTTGTTTTCTCAAGACTGTGCCGATAAAGTGACCGCTAAAAGTGTCGAACAACCCGATACGACTCTCGCTAAAAACCCTTACAATGAAGCCGTTCAACGCTTGGCGAACGATTCAGTTTTGCGACATGGACAGGTCGGCATCGTTGTTTTAGATGTGGCAACTGGGCAAATTGTTGCGGCACAAAACCCAACGGTTAGTCTTATTCCAGCGTCAAATATGAAAATTGTTTCAACCGCAGCGGGTTTGGGTATTTTGGGCAATGACTTTCAATTTCGGACAGAATTGCAATATGATGGTAGTATTCGAGACTCTGTTTTGTATGGCAATATTATTATAAAAGGTTATGGCGACCCGACATTGGCAAGTCCTTTGATGGACGGTGTGCCAAGTATTAGTATTGTTTTAGACAGTTTTACAAATGAAATTCGTCGTTTGGGCATCAAACGCATCGTTGGTAAAATTGTGGGTGATGGTTCAGCTTATGAAAATGGAACGGCTGTACCCACTTGGCTTTGGGAGGATTTGGGCAATGCTTATGGCTCGGGGCCAAGCGGTTTGAATTTTCATGAAAACCTATATGAACTGACTTTTCAACAAAATCAAAATGTTGGGACACACCCCTCAGTATTCAGCGTTTCTCCCTATATCCCTGGTTTTCAATTCATTAACGAGGTAAAAACCATTGTTGGCGGTGGCGACGACGCATATATATATGCCACGCAAAACAGCACAACAGGTTATATCAGAGGAACGATACCGACTGGAACGGGTTTGTTCAAAATAAATGGTGCGCTGCCCGACCCGCCCCTATTCGCAGCATGGCATTTGAGAAAAAACTTAATCGGCCAAGGCATTGAAGTAACCGACTCGGCAACGACGCAAATGGTTTTGGAACAAGAAGCCATGCCCCGTTTTTATCGAACGACTTTTTTTACTTGGCTGTCGCCAAAATTGTCCGATATTGTCAATAAAGCGAATCATGAAAGTGTGAATTTGTATTGTGAAGCCATTCTGCGGGCTGTTGGTCTGAAACAATCTGGCGTCGGTTCGAATGAGGAAGGAATAAAATCCACCATTCGTTTTTGGCAAACAAAAGGCGTTGATACTGAGGGGTTGTTTATGCAAGACGGTTCTGGTTTGTCGCCGCGAAATGGTATTACGCCTTTGCAATTGGCTTCCATATTGCGCTCAGTAGCCCTTGATAATCAGATGTTTACACCTTTTTACAATTCTCTTCCAGAGGCAGGCAAGTCCGGTACATTAAAAAATATGTTCAAAAGCACCCCCTCAGTAAGTAGCCGTTTGAGAGCCAAAAGTGGGACCATTACACGTGTTAAATCGTACAGTGGTTATGTGACGACAAGCGAGGGGAAACTGCTTGCTTTTTCTGCGATTTGCAATAATTTTACGTGTTCACAAAGGGATATTCGCAAAAAATTAGAACAATTCATGGTGGATATTTGTCAGAATTAATCAGCTAAATCTGTGTTCTAATCTAAGAAGTTACAAATATCCACTCATTTTTAATAGACTTTTCAAGCGGAGGACTTACCTTTGGAAAAATTACGAAGCCTTATAAAAGTATGAAAAGAACGGAGTTAAAAATAATTTTTTTCGCAATATGCCTTATCGTTGTCAACGCTTGCCAAGACAACCGTGAGCGTCCAGGCGGTTATCAGTCAACAGATACACAAACGAACGACACCAGTAAGCAAGAAAATAAGATTGACGATATACGCCAAGACTGGGAAAGTCGTGACCGCCTCGTATGGCAAAAACCCGATATGGTTATCAAACGCCTCGGCAATTTGAGCCAAAAGACGGTAGCTGATTTGGGTGCAGGTACGGGTTTTTTCGCTTTTCGCCTTGTGCCTATCGCTAAAAAGACGATTGCATTGGATATTGACCCCCGTTTTATCACTTTCATGGACAGTGCGCAAAACGAAATGAATTCGGAGCTACGCAGCCGTTTTGAAGCCCGACTCGTGGATATGGATAATGCTAAACTGCAAAAAGGTGAAGTTGATGCGGTTATCATCGTCAACACCTATATGTATATCAGTGACCGTGTAGCGTATATGCAACGTCTGCGTCAAGGCATCAGCAAGGGCGGAATGGTTCTGATTGTGGATTACAAAGAGAAAAATATTCCTGTCGGCCCACCGACCAATACAAAAGTGCCTTTGAGTGTTGTTGAAAAAGAATTGAAACAAGCGGGTTTTAAAAACATCAAATCGGACGATACTTCGCTTGATTATCAATACATTATAACTGCGACGAATGAATAGTAAGTGAAAGGTGAAAAGTGAAAAGTGAAAAGTGAAAAGCTGAGAAAAA
>JANLQI010000097.1:0-13689 GCA_031367705.1 Saprospiraceae bacterium
AGAGAAAAAGTCAATCTGTTTTTATCGCAGTTCAATGAACATTCTGAGGATTTATTAAACTATACTGGCTTGAAAAATCCTCTAACTAAATACGGAAAAATATTGTCAAATAATGTAGATTAATTAATTGAAACTCATAAAACAGTTTCAAAGTATTAATAAGCGATGAAGGCTTACTAAGATTATTGACAAGAATTACAGGAGTGCAAGCCGTTGGTAATCTGCAAAATCTGATAATCATGTCTATTATATCGCCGTTTTTTTTAATCAAAATTACTTCAAAAACACCGTTTTATGACTTTTTGAAGAAGCCACAGCGGCATCCAATATCTGCATAACGACCATATTGATGCTCAAAGAACCTAAGTCTTTATCGGGTTTAATTTGACCTTTTACGACAGCTGCGAAATAACTGAAAGCGTCATTATGGGGCGATGGTAAAGGTATTACATCCCTTTTTTCTTCAGCAGCGGCATTGCGATCTCCTAAGCGAACGCGCATTTGATTGGTTTTATCTGCCATAATATAACCTTTAGTGCCATAGAACTCAGCATCTTTTCGGTCGAAAGGCCAATTCCACGACGCTTGAAAAATGCCTTGTGCTTTTGGATATTGGACGATAATCGTTGCCTCATCATCTACTTTTGGATAAACATCGGGTTTATTGGTTTGTGCAATGGCTGTGACGGAAATCGGTTTTTCACCCCGCATCAACCACGTCATAATATCCGCACCATAACAACCAAAATCCATAATCGCACCGCCACCATTTTTGATAGGGTCGGTGAGCCAACTTAAAAACGTTTGAGAACAGCCAATTTCTTTAGGACCGCGATGCCCGTCGTGAATGACTACTTTATTAATGTCACCCAATACCCCCTCAGTATGAATCATGTTAAACGCTTGATGATGACTGGCATACCACGTTGTTTCATAATTCGTAATGAGTTGAATACCATATTGCTTTGCCAATTGTTCCATCTTTTTGGCGTGTATCAAATTGACCGCCAAAGGTTTTTCGACCATGACATGGATTTTTTTAGGCGCACATTTTTCAACCGTTTCGAGGTGCTCGAAGGTGCTTCTGAAATCACAAACGGCTTCAGGCTTGGCTTTTGCAATCATCGCTTCGAGGCTCGGAAACCAGAGGCTATCGGGCAATTTGGCATCTTTTAAATATCGCAATGCCAATGCCTTATTCGGCTCGGCAAAACCGACCAATATCATTCCGTCATGTTTGGGATTATTCAAAATGCCTCTGACGTGGTCGTGTGTCATGCCCACGATACCCATGCGCACAGGGGCATTTTGTGTCGTTGCTGATGCTGTCATAAGCAGACTCATAAAGAAGAAACTGACCGTTTTCGTAAATTTTGTCATGATTTTAGACTGATTTAATACATTTGATAATCATTTTTTAAATAAACCATGTCAACACCAAAACGCCCAATAAGCCCGTGATGGAAACAAGCGTATCCATGACCGACCATGTTTTAAGGGTGTCTTTCATGGATAATTGAAAATATTCTCTAAAAAGCCAAAAACCGGTATCGTTGACATGAGAAAACATCATACTGCCAGCCCCGATGCTCAAAACCATCAAATTGGCATTGACAGACACCGTTGCCATCATAGGCGCTATAAAACCAGCCGTTGTAATACCCGAAACGGTTGATGAACCGACACAAACGCGGATAATAGCAGCAATACCCCATCCTAAAACATAAGGATTCAAATTGGAATGCTGCATATAATCGGCGATGGTTTGAGAAACGCCACCATCCGTGAGAATCTGTTTTAAAGCACCTGCACCACCAAAAATTAAAAAAAGCGACGCCACATCTTTAACGGCATCGGTATAATACTGGGTAATTTCTTTATTGCTTTTGCCTCTGAAAATGCCCAATGTCAAGGACGCAAATAAAACAGCAATCAACAAACCGATATTGGCATCACCAATAAAGAGGAAAAAGTCTTTCGAAAAACTACCTTCTGGTAAATACGGCGTGACAATAGCACTGATGCCAATCAATAAAATGGGCAATAAAACGGTCAAAATACTGAGGGGTGCTGAAGGCAACTGTTCGGGCGGCAATTGTGGTGCAACGAACGACAAATTGGGTTGTGTATTATACCCTTTTACCGTTGAACCATAGAGCGCACCTGATATTAAAATAGCGGGAATGGAGATGATGATGCCATAAAACAAGGTCAAACCCATATCCGCATTCAATTGTTTTACTAAAAATAAAGGAGCGGGGTGCGGCGGCAAATACCCTTGCGTGACGGTCAACGAAGCCAATAATGGCAAAGAAACATAGACCGCCGACAAGTTGTAACGATGTGCCACCGTTATCGCTAAAGGTACGATGAGCATAAAACCGACGGAATAAAACAAAGGCAAACCAACAATAAAACCCGTAATCATAAATGCCCAGCGAATGTGTTTTATCCCCACTAACTCAATCATTTTCAAGGAAATCTGCTGTGCTGCGCCGCTTACAGCGACCAATTTTCCCAACATCGCACCCAAAGCAATGATAGTTGCTATCGAACCCAAAGTGCTGCCGATACCATTTTGAACGGCTTTCATCAAGGCTTCGGGTTTCATACCTAAGACCAATCCAATGCCAATGGACACCACTAAAAAAGCTAAAAATGTATGCAGCCGATAATAGGAAATCAGCAACACCAATAGTAATATGCCAATGACGGTGGAGAGGATGGCCATTCACTCAATCTTTTTTACTTGTTTAAATTTAGATGTCTTTTAGCTTAAATTTTTATCCGCCATTCATTATTCATCGCCCGACCGAGTAAGGCATTGGCTTCTCTATCTCTTTTAAACTTTTCTCTTTTTGGATTCCATGTCAATGGGCGATTTAATTGATAAGCAATGTTGCCAATATTACAAACGGTAGCCGTTCTGTGACCAATTTCGACATCGCAAACTGGTTTACTGCGTTTGCGCATCGCGTCCAAGAAATCTTTGTAATGGTTTTCGCTTTTGTAAACGTGTTTTTCGGTTTCACCAATGATTTTTGTGGCGAGTGAAACGGGCGTTGTTTCTATTTTCCGACGTTGTACTTTGATTTCACCTTGCGTACCGATGAAGTGAATGGCATTATTCCATTCCCATTTTTCATGTGTCATCGTAATGCCGTTTGCATAACGATAGGTCAGAAAAGGATGCTCTTCGCCATCGGGAGGTGTGACTGAAACAGGTCCACTGTTGTCCATATCCAAGGCCCATTGGACAATATCGAACATGTGAGCGCCCCAATCCGTCACCATGCCGCCGCCAAACTCTTTGTACAATCGCCAATTTGGGAACACGTCTTTTGAGGTCTGTGGAGCGAGTTCCGCATTGAATGGTGCAAAGGCATTGGGTCCCAACCAAGCGTTCCAGTCCAAACCTTCCGGCATGGGTTCTGCTGTCAAATCATAAGGTTTTGGCGGTCCGCCGACATTCACTTTTATGGTTTTTATGTCTCCGATATAGCCGTTGCGTACCAATTCTGCTGCTTGTCTAAATTCAGGCCACGAGCGTTGCATACTGCCAGTTTGAAAGACGCGGTTGTGTTTGCGGGCTGCTTTTACCATCGCACGACCTTCTTTTACGGTCAATGACAACGGTTTTTCGCAATAAATGTCTTTTCCTGCTTCGGCAGCACGTACTGCCATCGCTGCGTGCCAATGGTCAGGCGTGGCGATCACCACAGCATCCACATCTTTGCGCGCCAAAACCTCTCTGAAATCGTTGTAAACGGCTATGTCAGAGTAGGTGCCTAATGCCGCATTCTTTTCGTAAGTCGTTTTTATTCTTTCAAGAGTCAATTGCGCTTTGGCTTTATACACTTCGCTGATGGCGACGATGCGGACTTCTCCTGTGCTTAGAAAAGAGCTTGTTAACCCTTTCCCTTGCTTCCCTGTGCCGATGAATCCCAATGAAATCATATCGCTGGGTGGTATATACATCGTCCCATCAGGCTTTTTACCACCGAGGACAAAACGGGGAACAATGATGAATCCAGCAACGGCTTTGGCGGTGTTTTCTATGAAATCTCTTCTGGTAATGTGTGTTGATTCTTCTTTTTTCATTGTTTTCTAATTTGAAAATGATGATTTTATCTTGTTTTTGTTGAAAATACTGAGGGGGTATTTTCTGTTTTTTATTTGGAAAATGAATACGGCGCTGACGCTTTTGCAACGCCTCTTTTCACGTTCGGTTTGTCGCCCATGTTAAAAAGCAATGAACCACCTTTCATAATATCGGCATGTTTCACATAATTTTTATCGTATGTCACACCGTTTAATAAGGCGGACTGAATGTACACGTTTTTGGCATTGTTTCGGGGGGCATTGATGATAAATTTTTTGCCATTTTCTAAACTCAAGGTGATTTTCTTGAAAAGGGGAGAGCCAACCGCATATTCTTGCGTGCCGGGACAAACCGAGTAAAAACCCATCGCACTGAACACATACCAAGCACTTGTTTGCCCATTGTCTTCATCACCACAATAGCCGTCGGGTGTTGGTTTGTAGAGCTTATCCATGGCATCGCGGACGTGCATTTGCGTTTTCCAAGGTGCACCACAATAATCGTAAATGTAAATCATGTGCTGAATCGGTTGGTTGCCGTGTGCGTATTGCCCCATATTCATCACGACCATTTCCGTCATTTCGTGAATCACCCGACCATAACTGCCTTCATCGAAAATGGGAGGCAGATTGAACACGCTGTCGAGCATCATTTCTAATTTTTTATTGCCACCCATCAATTTTGACAGGCCTTTGAAATCGTGTAAAACGCTCCAACTGTAATGCCAACTGTTGCCTTCTACAAATTCACCGCCCCATCTGAATGGATTGAATTTATCATCAAAACTGCCGTCTGCATGTTTGCCACGCATCAAATTATGGTTTGGGTCAAAGAGGTTTTTATAGTTTTGACTGCGTTTTGCAAACTTTTCGATGTCGCTTTGTGGCTTTTTTAAGGCAATGGCTAATTGATTCAAACAAAAATCGGCATGTGCATATTCCAGCGTCTTTGCTGCGCTGCCGCCAAAACCATCGAGCGAGACATAACCTAAGGTATTGTACTGTTGTGCCCCATTTCTGCCCACAGAATTGATGGGCCCCTCCCCCTCAGTATTTTTGAGCAATGCTTCATATAAAAGCTCGATGTCATAGCCTTTTATCCCTTTCAAATAGGCATCGGTGATGATAGATGCCGAATTGCTGCCCATCATGCTCTTGCGATGCCCTGGACTTGCCCATTCGGGTAGCCAACCGCTTTCTTTATAGGTATTCGCCAAACCTTCCATGATGTGTGCGTCCATTTCGGGGTACATAATGGTCAAAAAAGGGAACAATGACCTGAAAGTATCCCAAAAACCCGTGTCTGTAAACATATATCCCTTCTCCACTTTACCATTGTACGGACTGTAATGAACGATTTGATTTTGGGCATCAAATTCATAAAACTTCCTTGGAAACAGCAACATGCGGTACAGGCACGAGTAAAAAGTCTTCAATTGTTCTTCCGTTCCGCCTTCTACTTTTACTTTTATCAATTCCTTGTGCCAAGCATTTTTAGCTTTTTCCATGATTTGAGCAAAGGTTTGTTTGCCGATTTCACGACTCAAATTCAATTCGGCTTGTTCAAAAGAAATAAAGGACGAAGCGACTTTTAGATGCACTTTTTCGCCTTTTTTAGTCTTAAAACCGACGATGGCTTGGGCGTGTGTGCTGGTTATTTCCTTTTTTCCAGACATAACAATACTGTCGTCAACAGCAAAAATGCTTTCAAAAGCTTTGTCAAACGTGATGACAAAATAATTTTTAAAGTTGGCAGGTACGCCGCCTCTGTTGCGGGTTGTATAACCGATTATTTTGTTTTCTTCGGGTATAATTTTGATATAAGAACCTTTGTCAAACGCATCAATGAGGATAAAAGCACTGTCTGTTTTTGGAAAGGTGAATTGAAACGCTGCGCTCCGTTCCGTCGGCGTGATTTCGGTCAAAACATCATAATCCGCCAAATACACATTATAATAGTATGGCTTTGCGACCTCTGCTTTGTGTGAAAACCAACTGCCGCGCGTATTTTCTTTTACATTCATTTTGCCCGTCATAGGCATGATGGAAAATTGCCCATAATCGCCAATCCAAGGCGAGGGTTGATGCGTTTGTTTGAATCCCTTTATTTTATCTGCGCTGTATTGGTATTGCCAACCATCGCCATTGGTATTGGTTTGCGGTGTCCAAAAATTCATGCCCCAAGGCGTAGCGATGGCAGGGTAGGTATTGCCATTTGAAAAGCTGTTTTTTGAATCTGTTCCCATAATGGTATTCACCATTTCTTCGGGATGAAAAGCTGTTTGGGCAAAACCCGAAAAACATAGGCTGCAACAGATAAAAAGTGTTGTATTTTTTAACATTTCCCTTTTTTTAGTTTTGAATAGTCAACGCATTCAATTTTGTTAAACAGTTTATTTGACAAACGACCCCCTCAGTATTTTTGGTATTTTGTCGTGTTTTGCTTAAATATACATCGGCTTTATCAAACAAGCCGCTCTTTTTGCCATTTATAAACAACAGCACCATGCACATCGTGGTGTTGCAAAAGAATGACGCTTTTGTCACTTTCTCGCCTGAGTTCTACGGATATAAAACCGCCTTTTACCAAATGAAAACGATGATAGGCTTTATTTTCGCCTGGCGTGCCACCTGCGTGTTCGTCACTCGCTGCACCAATGCTGAATTCGTGAACACCTGTCTTCGGATGTACTGAATGATACTGCCAATGACGGTCTCCACAGATGACAAAGAAATTTTCAGGTACATTGTCGTGTATCCATTGTCGTAGTTCATCGCCTTCATGCTGAAAACCCGCATTGCTGTGATTGTCATCTTTTTGAACCCGATCAGGCCCCACCAAAGGCGTTGGACTGATGAGTATTTTCCAAGTTGCATCGCTTTCTTTGACGGTTTTTTTGAACCATCCCTTTTGCGTTTTGCCCCAAATCGTTTTTTCAGGCCCGTCGGGCATGTCGTTAGGCGAACGCTCGTCACGTCCTTCTGTCAACCAAATTTGAAGGTCTTTGCCCCACCTAAAAGTGCGATAACTCGCCCCTGTCGTCATGGGTGCTTGTTGATGAAAGATTTTTTGCCCTTGAGCAAAAGTCAATTCGCCCATTGTGCCACCGGGTGATGAATCATTGTCCAGTGTATCATGGTCATCCTTCAACCAATACGTTGCAACATTAGAATTGAACGCTTTCAGACGTGGTAAACTGAACATCCTTTCCCAATGGTACCGCGCCAAACGCTCATTGACAGCACGCGGCATATCGTTGTCATAATACACCAAATCGCCCGTTAAACAAGCAAATTGGGGTTTAAGTGCTAACATAGAAGGATAGATGTCGTGTCCGTCTTTATGCCCTCGGTCGGGATAACCTTGACACGTCATCAAACAAAAACGGAGATTGCTGGCGGCTTGGGCAGTCGGTGCTGTCTCGAACTGCCCCCGCCAACTTGTAGAAATTTGTTTATTAGTTTGAATAGCAGACTCACAAATGTAATAATATTTTGTCGAAGGTTTTAGTCCTGACAAATAGAATTGATGAATAAAATCGGTTTTTTCAGACACTTTTACCCAATCTGTTGTTTGTGCATGGGTCATTTTTTCATTGGTAGCGTAGCGCAAACGGGCGAACCCTGTTTTTCCACCACAAGCCCCTTCCAATTGTTCGACGGGTACAGTTACTTTTGGCAAGCCTTTGCCTTTGTAATCCTGCGCACGTCCTTTTATCTCAATGCCGCCGTTGTTTCTTTCTTTGTTTGCTGTTAAACGTGTCCAAACAAGGGCCGAATTTTCTGTCACTTCTCCAACTCGAGTGCCTATTGCTTGAAAAACGGCTGGATTTTCGTTCAAAATACTGAGGGGTATCCCCGAAAGAATAGATGCTGAACCCAACGCTATTGAAGCCGATTGTTTGACGAATGTGCGGCGGGTGACTTGATTTTTATCCATTTTGTCCATTTTTATTTTCCGTATTTATACTTTTCCATAATCGGTTTCCCAACCTCAACGCCATCCACATTGAATAGGAAATCCTTAGGCAAAGGCTTTGGATAGTAATAGTTTAAGCGTTTTTTTTGTGTCAAATCTGCTTTTATACCTAATTTTCCAGAAGGCGTTTCAACTGAAATATCTACAATGTCCTTTTGCACATTGACAGTAGTTTTAGCTTTTATAACGCTGTTTCTAAACCTTAAAAAATCGGCTTCGGTTTTGATACCTTCTTCAACTTTCCACCACATTGCTATATTTCCTTTGCCTGTGTTCGAATGTTTTAAGGTCAAGCGCAAAGTTTCGTTGTGTTTTAATGCGAATTGTTCTCTCGCTGAATGGTATTTAAATCCATCGTTGTAAAGACTCATTTTTTCACCTGTTTCTGCATCATCCCACAAAAGACGAAACGCAATTGCCACATCTTCAAATCGGGCAAAAAAGGTGTTTGTTTTGTCAAAAGCGGCTTTTTCGCCTACGTTTGGGGTCTTTATTTTACTGTTGCCCATCCATATTTCATCAAAATAATTGGGCAGAATGATGGTTGAATTCAAATAGTCGTTGATACAATTGTGGTCTTTATTTCCAGAAATCAACATCACAAATTCGCCTTTATTTTGAGCGGCTTGCATAAACGGCATTAAATGACGTGTTTTGCCCCAACCACCGTTTGAAGGATAATTGGGCGGCATCAAATGTTTCATTTTATCGCCTTTGCCTTCTGCGCTCCATGTGCCATAATGGTCGTCTCTGCCTTCAATAACGTAGGCGATGTTGGGCATTTCAGGGATTTTCGGACTGTTGAGATAGATGACAAAAGGCTTATCGTCAGGGCTATACGCTTGGTTAGAAGATGCAATAGACACCTTATTGCCAACAAAATCGCAAGCATAAGTGTTCGCCAAACTGTCCCAACGTTGTACAATAAACCTGTTTTTGCGGTTCATCAACTCTTTTTGTTGGGTGCTTAAACCCCGTTCTTTTAAAATGGACAAACAGATTTGATGAAAGAGGTGTGTGTTATTGTTTTCTCGTCCGAGCAGTGGATTCATGTATTTTTCTTCCAACAAATCACGGCTGAAAACACGATTGTAGTCGCGGCTGTGTGCGCCACCGAGGAAACCACCGCGTGGGTTGTAATGAGCCGACAAATCGGTGAGGAAGAAATCGAGTGCGTCCGAAGCCTTCTTTTTAATATCTTTATCCGTTGAAAATTGAGTTAATAGCAGCAACGATTCGATGTCCACACCACAATACGTCGGGCTGTCATATTCCCTATTCCCATAACGCGCCACATGATTGAGCCATATATCAAAAGTCTTGCGCCCTTCTTCGATTACTGAAGGGGTCTTATAAACTTGTCCAAGAGCGACAAAATTCCAAACTTTCATCAGATAAATATTCGTGTAACTGATGCGCACGGGTTGTTGGCGAATGCCTTTTAGAGCATAGTCGAATATCGTATCTAAGGTTTGTTTCGCTTTGGGCGAGAGCCTGTCATCAAACAGGAGTTTTATTAAAATGCCGTATTGCACACAAAACTCAACGTTGTTACCATCGCCGACATCATTCGTCGTTTCCGTCCAACCCCAATAAATATTGCCAAAACTGGGCGCAGTTGGTTCGGTTATGACACGGGTCAGCATCTTTTCTAATAACCACTCGACCTCTTCTGGTTTTAAAAATTGTGTATCCAAAGCATCCAATAAAAACAAGAAACAATCCCGAACGCCGAGCTGTGGTGGTGATTTTTGCAAGGCTGCCCAATCGTGTTCCATCGTCGCTTTGCGTTCCGTTGGATTGGGCATTTGAGGTATATTATAAGTTGCTTTTTGAGCAAATAGGTGTAGTTGTAGAGCCGCTAAAAGGCTTAAAAGCATTATGTTTTTTTTCATTTCACTTATTCATTTACTGAATTGCTGTAATTTTCTTGTTCACTTTTTTTTATTTTCAACTTTTACTGAGGGGGTGTTTGCTTAGAGAAAACATTTTAGATATTTGAGGATTATTCTTATAAAATGCCTTTTCATATTAAAACAAAATCAATCCAAAATGAAAAATCTCTTTTTTGTCCTTGTCTGTCTCTTCTGTTTGAGTAGTTTGAAGATGACGGCACAAGCCGATTATTTTTACCCCAATGCGGGCAATTTTAATCCAAAAATCCCAACGCCCGAGCAGTTTTTGGGTTATTCGATTGGGTCACATCACACCCGATATGACCGTTTAGTCTCTTATTTTCAAGAATTGGATCGGCTGTCTGATCGCATGACGCTTGAAGTTATTGGTGAAACTTATGAGCATCGCCCTTTGCTTGCGGCTGTTTTTTCATCCCCAACAAATCATGGTCGTTTGGAGGAGATTCGTCAAGCCAATCTGAAACGACGGACTGAAAACGTGGCCGATAACGTGCCTTTGGTCATTCACTTGGCTTATAATGTCCACGGCAACGAGCCATCGGGTGGCGAGGCATCGCTTTTGACCGCTTACTATTTGGCGGCTTCTGACAATCCTGAAACGGTGAAATGGTTAGACAGTATGGTCATTACGCTCAATCCAGTTATCAATCCTGATGGTCGTGACAGGCATGCACATTGGGCAAATATGCACAAAGGCGACCCACTTGTGGCTGACCCCAATGATCGCGAACACAACGAAGTTTGGCCAGGTGGTCGCACAAATCATTATTGGTTTGACCTCAATAGAGATTGGTTTTTGTTGTCGCATCCTGAAAGTGAGAGCCGCGCCGCTTTTTTTCATCGGTGGCATCCTTATGTGCAAACCGACCATCACGAAATGGGTACAAACTCTACGTTTTACTTCGACCCAGGCAAGTACAGTTCCAATAATCCTATCGTACCTGCTTTGTTGTATGATAAAATATACCCCGCTTTTGGCAATTATTTCGCCGAAGCTATGAATAAATTAGGCTCGATGTATTTCACTAAAGAGGCTTTCGATAAACTGTATCCAGGTTATGGGTCGAGTTATATCAATTTTTATGGTGGTGCAGGTTTTCTATTCGAACAAGCGAGTTCACGGGGGCATTTGCAAGAGACGACGACGATACCCCTCAGTTTTGGCTTCACTGTACGGAATCAATTTGTGGCAGCTTTGACAACGGTTCGGGCATCATTGACGGAAAAAGCGAATTTGATTCAATTGCGCCACGATTTTTATAAAACAGCTTTGAATCAAGCTCGCACGAACGCTACGAAAGCCTACGTTTTTGGCGATGCCAAAGATGTGACCCGCACGAATCTATTTGTTAATTTCTTACTCAAGCACCATATTGATTGTTATGCATTAGACAACAGCATCACACAAGACGGTAAAAAATTTGAGAAAGGTACCGCCTATACTGTGCCGACTGAGCAGTTGAATTATATCATGGTGCGCTCTATTTTTGAAAAAGGCATCACTTATGCGGACAGTATTTTTTATGATGCGTCCACTTGGTCTGTGGTTCATGCCTACAATTTGCCGTATGCAGAATTGAAAACAGCACCTACAAAAGGTAAGCAAATCGTCTCACCGTTGACAAAAACAATAAAAGCCTTTGAAAAAAGCAACTATGCGTATTTGATTGAATTGACAGATTATAATGCACATAAAGCATTGTATCAATTGCAAAAAGAAGGCGCTATTGTACAAACGAGTTTTAAACCTTTTACCCTAAAACTCGGAGAGGGTCAACGAAAATTTGAATACGGCACTTTGGTTATTCCTGTCAATTTGCAGAAAATTTCAAGCGATAGTTTATTCATTGTCCTTAAAAAAGTAAGTACAGATGCGCAAGTTGATATTGTGCCTTTGAGCAATGGTTACAGTATTGCGGGTATAGATTTGGGCAGTGGCAACATCAAAACCGTCAAAAAACCTGAAGCCTTAATGCTGCTTGGAACAGGTGTATCTGGCTACGAAGCAGGCGAAGTCTGGCATTTGCTCGATCAAAGAATTGGTATGCCCATCACAAAAGTAGAAGCGACCAGTTTGAGTACGATTAATTTGAATCGCTACAATACATTGGTCATGGTCAGTGGTACATACCGTTTCGATTCTGCTGTTGTGCGTAAAATTAAAGCGTGGGTTCAAAATGGCGGTACTTTGATAACTTTTAAAACCGCTTCAGAATGGGCGATTAAACAAAATTTGATCAAAGAACAATTGATAACCGACACCACAAAAATCAAAGGCAGAATCAATTACGAAGATGCTGCGGGTTGGGAAGGTGCAAAAGCCATCGGCGGTTCTATTTTTCAGATAGATTTAGACATCACGCATCCCATCGGTTTCGGTTTTTCAGATAGAAAAGTGTCCGTTTATAGGAATGGTTCAACGTTCATAAAAGCAGGCGAAAAGACTTATAATACTGTCGCACAATACGTTGCTAATCCTTTGATTGGCGGCTATTTACATCGCGATATGGGGAAATACATTGCCAATTCAGCGGCTATATTGGTGTCAGAAGATGGCGCAGGTCGTGTCATTCTGTTTGCCGACAATCCTAATTTCCGTGCTGTGTGGTACGGAACGAATAAATTGTTTCTGAACGCCCTATTTTTTGGTGCCAATATTACCCCCCTCAGTAATCCGAACGGTGAGGAGGATTAATTAATGATGAATGATAAATGATGAATTACATAAATCATCCATCATGACTTAAGTGGTATTGAGGATGTAGTCGTGTGTGTTGAGATTCATACATTGTTGGTTATCAATTACTTGCGTTGATTTTGTCTACTCACGACTTAAAATACATAAGCCAAGCTGGACGTTATTCGTTCAGCTTGGCTTTTTATTAGGTTTCAAAGTGTTATTATTTTGTTTTGAAATACCCCTCAGTATTTTACCGTTCAAAAACACCTTCAAGCAATTCTTTTTCATTGTAAAGCCCGCCATTTAAAGGCTTTTTAGCTCTCAATTTTTTAATTTCTTCTGCCGAAATACCTTTAGGTTCTTGAACGAACGTTTTTTGAATATATCCAATAATAGTGGCTATATCTGCATCGCTTAATGATTTGTTATCAATCAATCCGGGCATATCGTTGTTTAATTGATACAATTTCCCTTCGACATGAATGGGTCCACTCAGACCATGTAAAACGATGGCAGTCAGTCGATGTATCGAGCCACTGACGTATTCAGAACCTTTGAGCGGCGGTGCTAAATCGGGGATGCCTTTACCGTCCGCACCATGACAGGTAGCGCATATTGTCCTAAACAACTGCAAGCCTTTCGTTCTGTTATCGACCTTATTTGTTTCGGTTACATAAATCGCATTTAATTCTTTCTTTTCATGGTTATCTATTGCCAATGCCAAATTGCTTTTTAGCAAATTGCTTGGATTCATAGTTTTGAGATAAAGTGCTTCTTTACCTTCAAGGCTGCTCATAATGGCTTCTTGAAAGACTTTGTCTTTAGCATATTTTTTATCTATTTCTGAAAGAATGGGCAAAAAAGTAAGGTCTGACAATTTGAGCCAAGCCGTCAACGACATGGACAAATAAAGGTCTATCGTTTCATTGTTTTGAGCCAATAATTGGGTACTAAGGGCTTTCATTTTAGTCACAGAGGCTTTGGAAGCAAAACGCTCTAAAAGACCCAAGACA
>JANLQI010000099.1:0-53370 GCA_031367705.1 Saprospiraceae bacterium
AGCCATTTGTAGCCGCCACAAACGAGGGCATCAATGCCCATGTCGAAAACATCAATCGGCATTGCACCAACGCTTTGAGTGCCGTCAACGACGAGTATTGCACCGACTTCATGGGCGCGTTGACTGATGCGTTTGAGGTCAAATTTTGTTCCGTTTGCCCAATGTAAATGTGCCAAAGCGACGATGGCTGTTTGGTTGTCAATGCTGTCGAGTATGCGTTCATTCCATATTTTGCCACGACCATCTTGACGTTCAATAGGGTAGGGAACGGTTTTGATGGTTAGGTCTTTTTCTTTTGCTAACTCCCGCCATGTATAGACGTTGCTTGGAAATTGAGCGTCAGCAACGATAATATTTTGTCTTTTTTGGACTTTTACATTCTTTGCAACCGTTGCCATGCCGTAAGATACTGAGGGGATGATGGCGACCCGTTTAGGCTCTTGGGCATGAATGATTTTTGAAAACAAAACTTTCAAACGGTCAACGTCGCTGAAAAACTCGTTTGGTGAAATAGTGTAAGGGCGCATCTTACGCATAGCTGCTGCCGCACCAGCTTCTGTGACGGCTTTTGAAATGGGCGACATATAAGCGCCATTGATATAATGCACATCGGCATCAATATTAAAAAGATGTTTTTGACAATTAAGCATGTAATATTAATATTTATTGAATTGTTTTATATTTGTTTATTATTTAAGGTTTATAGTTTTGGTTAAATAAATTTATATGTTTTTTTATTGAAAAGAATATAATTAGATATAAATACACCTTCCTTCTCTTTAGTTTGATATATTTTAATTTAATAGAATTATTAAACTTATAAGGCACTAACTTAATTAGGTTATAAAATAAAAATCTTTTTAATTTTATCTTAAAATGTGATATTAGATGAAATGGGTTTTATTATAAATTAATAAGGAGTTTGTCTTTTTTTTTCTTACATTTGTAATGGAATTATTTATAATTAATACTTGGTTAATAGAGAAAACACTGTCGTTATTATTATTTAGCATTATTTGTTTAATTGTTTATTATTGTTATGCTCATAAATGTAAAAATAATATTTATTTATTAAAATTTCAATATTTACCCCTATTGGGTCTTTTCTATTCTAATATAATAACAGACCTTTGTGCTTTGATAATAATGAAAATTATTAGATTTTATTTTAGTGCTTAATTATTATCTAATAATATAATAAGATAGAGTTATTATAAATAAATTATAAGGAGGGGTTTATATGAAAATAAGCCATTTGGAAACAATCGAAGACTCATCAAACGCCACAAGACATTTATTAGATTGTTCCGCATCACAATTAACACAATAAAAATTAAATATCTATAATTGATGTAATGCTTTGCATTGTGTCTTATGCTTAACTTTATTTAATATTTATATTTTATCTACGAACAAAGGGAGCCATTAATTAAACAATATGTGAACAAAATTACTAGAACATGCTAACTATTTCTATTATTACTGTTGCATACAACAGTGAAAAGACAATTGCTGATACCCTCCGAAGTGTTAGTAACCAAACTTACCCAAATATCGAACATATCGTCGTTGATGGCGGTTCAAAAGACAATACCTTGTCTATTGTTCAAAAATTTAAACACATTACAAAAACGATTTCAGAACCTGATTATGGTGTTTACGACGCTATGAACAAAGGATTGCGTATGGCTACAGGCGATGTTGTTGGTTTTCTAAACTCCGATGATATCTATGCCGATAATATGGTTTTAGAACGTATTGCAAATGTATTTGAATTAAAGGATATTGACTCACTTTATAGTGATTTAGATTTTTTTGAAAACCATGCAGATAATGTTGTGCGTGTTTGGAATGCTGGTTTGGTGAAGCGTCGCCGATTTTTGTTTGGCTGGATGCCGCCACACCCAACATTCTTCTGTAAAAAAAGCATTTATGACCGTTTTGGTATGTTTGATATCGCTTTTAAGCAATCAGCTGATTATGAATTGATGCTTAGGCTCATCTATCGTCACGGTATTTCAATGCATTATCTACAAGGTGTGTCTATCAAAATGCGGACGGGTGGATTGAGCAACGCTTCGTTCAAAAATCGTTGGCGAGCCAATCATGAAGATGCTTTCGCGTGGCGTAAAAATGGATTGCAGCCCTATTTTTTTACAGCTTGGTTGAAACCGTTGGCTAAATTGGAGCAGTTTAAATCTATTTACCGTGCCCTTAGAATCTTTAAGCAACAAGCCGGGCACATATATAATAAAACCTCGAAACCTATTTTAACAGAAAAAACCTCACGTGTGGGGATGGAATTGACCCATTAATTATGTATTGAAATTTAATTGAAATATATAAATAACAAACTTGTTTTTAGAAAACCATTAGGTAAACTTTATTTGGAACTTAAACATTTATTATTGAACCTTTAAATCAAGTCGATAACCTTCGATTTCTTTAGATAATCATAACTTATAGAGCACAATTGGCAAAGCTTATTTGAAACAGTGTATTTTCATTCAGCTTATTCATTGTGACTTACGGTACTTTAACATACAGTTAGGCAAACGGCTAATGTATTTTAATGTATTCATCAATTTCAAGATAACAACATCTTGAAGTAAGCCATTCCTTTGTTTTATTTAATATCAAAAATATGTGGTCAAGACACATGAAGGGCGAAGCCGTGTCCTCTCAAAACGAATATTATGTTAGATTTCTTTTTTAATAGGAAAAACAAAAAAAGTGTTTTTAACTACTTTGAAGCGATTGAAGTAGATATACACTCACATTTAATACCAGGTATTGATGATGGTTCACCTAATTTGGCTACTTCTATTAATTTAATTAAACAGATGGGCGAATTAGGTTTTCAAAAAATCATTACCACACCACATATTTCTGAACTATATCCAAATAATGGAGATTCAGTTTTAGATGGCTTGATACTTATTAAGAAACAGATAGCTCTTGAGCATATTGATATGGAATTGACGGTGGCCGCAGAATATATGGTCAATGATATTTTTGAAAGAAAACTAATGGCCGATGAAGCGTTATTGACTTTACCCAACAAACATATTCTTATTGAAATGTCTCATCTAAGTGAGCCTATTAATTTTTTCCATGTTTTGTCTATACTAAAAAGTAGAGGTTATACACCTGTTTTAGCACATCCAGAACGTTATCGGTTTTACAATAAAAGTTTAGTTGAATATCAGAACCTCAAGAGTTATGGTTGCCTTTTCCAACTTAATTTTTTATCGCTTATTGGCTATTATGGTCAATCGATAAGCGACTGTGCTTGGCTTTTGATTAACAATAATATGATAGATTTTATTGCAACGGATATACATCATCAAAGACATATTGAAGCGATTAAAAATGGAATGACTCCGGTGTGTCAACACATATTGGATAATTATCCTTTTCAAAACAAAAGTCTATTTAGAAAACGCCCTCTTTCAGTATAATTTAGGAGGAATACTGAGGGGGTAATTGTTCTCACTCTTTTTGTAAATATAAGCGTTTGAAAATGAAAAAAAACATACTTATCTTTCTTGTACTAACTTTTTTGGGTGCACTAACCAGCTGTGTTTCTCATAAAGAATTACTTTACTTAAATGACTTGCCGCCCGAAACAGATATGTCGGATAGCATTATGAACATCGGTTTATCTGATTTGCGTATTCAGCCCGATGACTTGTTGTCTATTACTGTATCGAGTTACAATCTGGAAGCCTCGAAACCCTTTAATCCAGAGGGTAACAATATGCAAGTTATGGCCCAAGCGATGCAGGGGACTAACAATACGGTGGAAATGTTGTCAGGGTATTTCGTTGATACACAAGGATTTGTCGATTTTCCCGTCATTGGAAAAGTCTATGTCAATCGCAAAACGCTCAGTGAGGCACAGGAATTATTTTATACCAAGCTCAAAGTCTATTTGAAAGATGCAGTTGTCAATATTCGTTATTTGAACTTAAAAATAAGTGTTTTGGGAGAAGTGCAACGCCCAGGGACAATACGGTTGACGAACAAACGGTTGACGATATTTGAGGCTATCGGTTTAGCCGGTGATATGACACCATATTCTAATCGTTCAAATGTGATTATTATTCGAGAAAAGAATGGACGGCGGGCGATAAAACGGTTGAACTTGCAGTCATCGAAAATTTTTGCATCATCATTTTACTATCTCCAACAGAATGATGTGGTCTATGTCGAACCGAACAAAACAAAGGTCAATACGGTGGCAGATAAGTCCAGCCGCATTGTTTCCTACGTGTCAGCTGCGGTATCTGTATTGGCTATTTCTTTATCCATTTTAATTAGAAAATAAGCGTTCAGCTACCCCCTCCCCAATATAATCGGGATTTCGTTCCTTAACAGTAACCTTTTCAACATTCATTTATTTTACGACAAATTAATAAAAACATGATTGACCACACTGCATCTACAAGAGTTGCTGAAAATCCGCATAATAAACCGCAGATCAAACATATTGAGAGTAGTTCTAAAGATTTTATTTATTATTATTCTTTGTTGCTCAACAATTGGTATTGGTTGGCTTTAGGGTTAATTATTGGTGTCTCTTTATTTTATTTCAATATACGATACAGCAAAAACGTCTATAAGATAAGCGGCTCTGTTTTGATTGAAGACACAGAGCAAAACTCTGTGTCAAAAGAAGCCATTACAAAGGAATTAGGCTTCTCGCATGGAGAATCTAATATGGAAGACCGTATTCGGATTTTAGGTTCGCCAGAGTTGATGGCGCGCGTCGTAGATTCGCTGGGGCTTAATGTCACTTATACCCAAGAAGGGCACGTAAAGAGTACTGAGCTGTATGGCGATAACCCAGTTAAACTGTTGCACTGGAATACTGAGGGGGCCGAAAAATCATTCCAATTGAAGATAAAACACTACGATTCGTTACGCTTTACATTGTATCGGACCGAGGATCAAACAGAAATAGTCACTTATGGTACGCCGTTTAGTTATGGCAAAAGAGAATTAGTGTTGAAAAAAGCGGGTAATTTATCAACCGAGTACCCATTGATTATTTCTGTCAACGATCTTTACAATACAGCCGATTTATTCCGTTCTCGTTTAGACATTGTACAGGCGGGGCGTTCCAGTATTCTTAATATAACGACAACCGATGAAGTGCCAGATAGGGGGGTCGCTATTATTAATCGTTTAGTCCGTGAATATGGTGTATCTATTATGGAAAGTAAAAATGATGCTGGACGCAAAACGATGGATTTTATCAATCAAAGGCTCAACTATGTCGCTAACGAACTATATAGCGTTGATAAACAAGAAGAAGGTTTTAGAAAAGACCATTCTTTACCCATTGCAGGAGCAGATATTGCCAAGTCCTATCTCGAAAGATCGCATGTCATGGGGCAAAAGGTTTTAGCATTGGATGATCGGGCGAATGAGGTTAGGAATATTGAAAGTATCTTGATGGATAAGCCAGAAAATTATCGCCCATTGCCTTTTAGTTCTGAAGTTCAAACCAGTGCGCCTTTAGTGGAGATGATTCGTCGGTATAATACGCTTATCAGCAATCGTAACCAATTGAAAGAGTCTGCTACGGAAAACAATCCGATGCTGGCGACTTTCGATCAAGAAATGAAGAGCCTGAAAAATAATATTCTCATCAGCGTTCAGACCATTAAACAAGAAGTCAACGAGCAAAAAGAAAGATATAAACAACAAATCATCCCGATTGAGAACCAAATCAATATGATGCCGACCAATGAAAGAGAGTTGGCGCAAATCATGCGTGAGAAAGGTATCAGAGAGACGCTTTTCTTGTTTTTGCTTCAAAAAAGAGAAGAAACGGCATTGACTGTGGCAGCACAAGCGGCTAATACGCGCTCCCTTGAACGTGCTACAGTCCGGGGTATTATATCGCCCAAACCCGTTCAAATGGGTTTGTTTTATTCGTTATTAGGATTGATTATTCCAATTTTTGGGCTTTATGTTAGAGATTTGTTCAACGACAAAGTGCATCATCGTGCGGATATTGACAAATACCTCTCTTTGCCTTTTGTGGGTTTCATCCCACATGTACGGGGCAAACGCAACAAACTTATTATCAACGACAGTCATTCGATTTTAGCAGAATCATTCCGATTAGTCAGAAGCAATTTGCAAAATACGGCGGGTGAGGAAAAGAACAAAACGATACTCATTTCTTCTACGATTAGTGGCGAAGGCAAAACTTTTATTGCGGCTAATTTAGCATTAACATTGGGCTTGACAGGCAAAAAAGGAATCGTCATTGGTTTAGACCTACGGAAGCCCAAATTAGAGATATTTCTCGATGGTAAGACTTCGGAAATGGGCGTTGCTCAGTTTTTGAGTGGGGAAGTGCCATCATTGCGAAAATTGATTCATGTATATGACCGTTTGCCCAACTTACACTATATTGATTGCGGAAAAATCCCGCGTAATCCTTCTGAATTGATGATGAAAGACCAGATTAAAGTTCTATTCGATTATTGCGAAAAAAACTATGATTTTGTTGTTGTTGACGGTGCGCCTATTGGCATTGTTGCGGATAGTTTTTTATTGAAAGACTATGTTCAACAAACTTTAATTGTACTCCAATATGGCTATTCGACGACTTCTCACCTTAAATTTATGCGTGAAGTAGATGAAACTCAAAAACTAACGAACATGAACGTTTTGCTCAATAATGTTAAACATGAACTCGGGAACTCCTACAATTATGGTTATTATTCGTCTTATTATTATAAAGACAAAGTCAGTTTGTGGCAAAAAACCAAGAAGTTGTTCAATCAAAAAAAAACAAATTGAGAGCATAAAAAAATCAAAATGCCTTAACCTCATTGTTTTGTAAATCATTGAAAATAAGAAATCATTATAGGTATTGCAGCATACTATAATAGTAAACATAAAATGAAGAATTTATTTTAAACCAAGGTAAGACTTGCGTCTATTTAAAAAACAATCATACTACTCGCTTGATGCCATAGTTCATCTATGGACTATTCTTTCTTTTAAAAGTTTTGAAAGAAATCTTGTTTTGACTTACCGTATTTAATTCCATTTTATTACACGAAAACGTTCTAAAGTATGTTGGCTCTAAGAACCCTGTATAAACCTCTATTTTAAACCATTATGATAACTAAACACGGAAAAAGGATATAAAAAAATCAAAAAGCTTAGCTCGAAGGCTTTGTTATGTCTATATGAATTTTTCCAAGGCGCTGTGTTAAAATCTTTTACAGAGCTGTTTTTCCTTATAAAAAATGAAAATAGCACTCATGCAACCTTACTTTCTGCCCTATTTAGGCTATTTTCAGCTTATCAATGCGGTAGATAAGTTTATCTTTTTTGATGATACTGGATTCATCAAACAAGGTTGGATTCATCGAAATAATATTCTACTCAATCGTAAAAAACACCGCTTTACGATTCCGATTCAGGATGTTAGCTCGTTTACCCCTATTCAGACGACCATAGTTTCTGAAAAACCCTTGCTTTGGAATCAGAAACTAACCAGAACTTTTCGATATGCTTACGGCAAAGCACCTTATTTTGATGCTGTTTTTCCACTTATTGAAAACATACTGAGGGGGGCAAAAAAACGAGCAATTTCAAATGTGGCGATTGACAGTGTACAGATGGTTTTAACTTATTTAGGCATTGAAAAAACAATACTACGCAGTTCGGAAAGATATGATAACAGTCTTTTAAAATTATCGGAAAGGGTCGTTGATATTTGCCAAAGAGAAGGAGCATCGGGCTATATCAATGCCATTGGGGGGCAGCATTTTTTTGATAGAGAATACTTTGAGAAAAGCCTCATAAAGCTACAATTTTTGAAACCAAATTTGAGAGAATACAATCAAAATACGCCTGAATTTGTAGCAGGTTTATCAATTCTGGATGTTTTGATGTATAACGAACCTACAACAGTTAAGGCTATGTTGGAGGACTACACTTTACTATGATAACTGGAAACAAAACGATTGGAGGCTTTTTTGAATTAGAACTACCCAGCAAAGGATCACTTTATCACGACCGGGCATTGGCACTTGCCAATGGTCGTGTCTGTTTCAAAGTGTTGCTCGACTGCGTTAAACCGTCAAAGGTTTATCTGCCGTTTTATTGCTACGATAGCTTAATTCTACCTTTGCGCGAAGCTGCCATACCTTATGAATTCTACGCCATCAATACAGTATTTGACCCTGTAGGTATTCCGCTTTTAGGTGATTCTGAGTTGTTTTTGTATATCAATTACTTTGGACTGAAAACACAAACGGGGCGTAAATTGTCAAAACTGTTAGGACAACAATTGGTCATTGACAATTCACATGCTTTTTTTGAAGAGTCTTATGGCATCTCGTGGGCTTTCAACTCGGTTAGGAAATTCTTTGGCGTGCCTGATGGCGGTTTTTTATTCTCCCCTCAGTATCTGGAGGATAATTATACGCCCAATCCACACATCATTACGGAGCATCTTTGGTTGCGCCTTTTTGGTAAACAAGAAGATGCCAACGAATATTATTACCAAAACGAAGCGGCGCAGACTTTAGAAGTCAAAGGCATGTCGAACTTGACAAAGCAGATTCTTTATTCCGTTAAGTTTATTGATGTCGCACGAGCGCGGAAAAAATATTTCAAAGTATTAGACCGTATTTTGAGACCCATGAATCAGTTGCCAGATAGTTTATTGAATCTCGTACACGATGCCGTCCCATTTTGCTATCCGTTTTTATGCGATAAACAAATTGATAAAAGGATATTCCATGACCAAAAGATTTTTGTCCCAAACCTTTGGGAAGAAGTTTTGAAGCGAAATACTGAGGGGTATGCTCTTGAAAAAAAAATGTCTCAAAATATACTCGCTTTACCCATTGATCACCGTCTGACGGATGATGATTTGCATCGGTTAATCGAACTTGTTTTGGAGATTTCAAATGAGTGATTTTAAGAGAAGACTATTTTTTACCATAAAATTTTAAAACCAACCGACTATAAAAATGAATAAAAAGACCATCGTTTGCACCGTTTTTGAAGGACATTACCACAAAGGTGTCGCTGCTTTGGTCAATTCTTTGAGCAAGCATGGCTATGAGGGCATTATTTGGATTGGCTACAAAGGGGCGTTGCCGCCTTGGGCAGTCATTGAATCCCAAAATGGGGTGGGAGAGGTGATGACAGTGCAGGAAAACCTAAAATTGCACTTTATCAAGTTCCCAAAAGAAGCCTTTTTGCCGTATTGTAAGCCCGATTTTATGATTGACCTCTTAGAAAAATACCAACCAGAAGCGGAAAAGATTTTTTATATAGATTGCGACATCATCATCAAATGCCCATTTTCTTACTTTGAAGAATGGGTGGACTACGGCGTTGCCATGTCCGAAGATGTCAATTCGCCTTTACCTACCAGTCATCCTTTGCGACACCAATGGGAGCAATATTTCAAAAAATATGGTATGACGGTGCGTCGCGACAATCCGCAATACGTCAACGGTGGCTTTCTCGGTTTGCATAGAAAAGCTAAAAGTTTTTTAGCAACCTGGCGTGATGTGCAGAACTTGGTTTTGGAAGACATGGCGCGTATCAAAGCCGACTTGCACAACAGCCACAAAGGCGATGTTGCTTCTGGTTTACAAGGACGCAACTATATGTTCAACCGCACCGACCAAGATGCCCTCAATATTGCCAAAGACATTACGACCGAAACCCTTTCCATCGTGGATAACAGTGGAATGGATTTTCAAGGCATTGGCTTCATCATGTCTCATGCCGCCAGCAAAGTGAAACCTTGGGAAAAAAACTGGTTGAAGGTTGTCGTCAAAGACGGGCAACGCCCTTCGCCGACCGACCGCATCTTTTTAGATTATGTGTCTGCGCCTATCAATATTTACAGCAACCAAGAGCGGCGTTTGAAAAAATTGCATCTCAAAATTGCCAGCGCATTAGCGCGGTTTTTGACTTAATTTCTAAGCAAAATGAAGAAAAAAAGCATTTTATTGATACTTTCCATTACCTTGAATGGCTTATTAATGGGCTTTGGTTCTTATAAATTATTGAAGACTTATCAACAGCGTTTGACAGAGGAGAAGTTGAGTTTTCAGCCAGAAAAGGTACCGTACTTTGTTGGAAGAAACGAAGTACTTGAAAAACTACCCGTTCAAACAAAGGAAATCATAATGCTGGGTGATTCACACACTCAAAATTTTGAATGGCACGAAATATTTAAAAGTGTGCCTATCATAAATCGAGGCATCAACGGTGACATAACGAAGGGGGTACTAATCCGAATGAACGAAGTGGTCGAAAGGCAACCTAAAAAGATTTTTTTAGAGATTGGTATCAATGACTTGTTATTTGGGTATGCAATAGACAGTATTCTCAATAATTACAAGACAATTATCCAAACAATCAAAGCTAAAAGTCCTGCAACTGAAATATACGTCCAAAGCCTGTTGCCGACTAATCGAAACATTAACTATACTGACAAACCTGTTTTTCCTAATATTTTAGCGTTGAATAGAACGCTTAAAGCGTATTGCGATACCCAACAGATGCCATACATTGATTTGTTCCCAAACTTTGTAAATGAGCAAAAATTGAATCCCCTTTATGATTGTGGCGATGACCTGCATCTAAACAGTGAAGGTTACAAGTTGTGGTGTCAAATAATTAAAAACTATATTGTAACGACAAAAGACTCTGCTTCATGGCACATGATAAAATGATACAAACCACTACACAGGCAATGCCCTCAAATCAAACACTGAGCATATCTGAACCCTTGGTCAGTGTGTCAATCATTGCCTACAATCAAGAGCAGTATATTGAGCAAGCATTGGACAGTATTTTAGCGCAAAAAACAACGTTTCCTTTTGAAGTCGTCATCGGTGACGATGCCAGTAAAGACAGCACGCGTGAAATTTGCGAAGGTTATGTCCAACGTTATCCAAACATTGTTCGCTTATTGCCGAAAGGCCCCAATTTGGGCATGATGAAAAACCATATTAGAGGTATCAAGGCGTGTAAAGGTAAATATGTCGCTCTTTTAGAAAGTGACGACTACTGGATTGACGATTACAAACTACAAAAACAGGTTGATGCCTTAGAAAAAGACGAACAACTGACAGCGTGTTTTACCGGTCGGAAAAACTATCATGAATCTAAAAACGAGTTTGAAGACGTGTATAACGACATAGAAAGAGACCGGTTCACGCTCAAAGATTTTGCACAAGAGACCTTTTTTCATACTTGCACCCTCCTTTTCAGAAAACCCAAAACGGACTTATGGCTTGACCGTATCGCCGATATGCCTTTGAGTGATCGCCCGTTGTATTTTTCACTTTTAACAGAAAGTGGTGGTTATGCTTTGAAATTGAAGGACCTATGTGCTGTTTTCCGTCTGAACGAAAGTAGTGTCTTTACACCTTTACAACCAGTACAACGCACTAAAATGGTGGCAGATATGTACGAAAAACTCAAAAAAATATTCCCAGACTTAGCGATTTACCTCAACAAACATCTTAATATATTCGACTATTTCATCCTGCGTGATGCACACCACAACAAGGACAAAGCGGAAGTAAAACGCTTGATAAAACAGATTTTAGGACGAAAAACAAAGCCTTCGGGTTGGGTGCTTAAAGCCAAAACGGCTTTACACTTCTTTATATGATAACCATGAAAATTGTATTTTTAACGCAGAACTATCCACCCACCATTTGCGGTGTCGGCGATCACACCTATCATTTAGCGCAAGCGATGATTGAGAAAGGGGTAGAAGTACACGTTATTTGTGGCGCTCATCAAAAGGTGGTGCAACAAGACAATGTGGAGGTGTATCCCATCGTCAATCAATGGAATACTGAGGGGATGAAAATTGTTCTGGAGCAGGTTAAAAATATTCAACGCGATTGGTTTATCGTACAATATGTACCTCATGGGTTTCACGACAAAGGTTTGCCCTATATTTTAGTGTCTTTGTATCGGGCTGTTTCAAAGTTAGATGTGTCTATTTTGACTATTTTCCATGAAGTAAAAATACGACCAGAAACAGCAGTAAAAACAAGGCTTATATCCTATTTACAAGGACAAATCGCTTATAAATTGGCTAATATATCCCAAAAAGTGGTGACAAGTATTGATTTTTATGACAACAACTTGAAGAATCTATCGCCTAAAAAGAAGTCAATTATCCCAATAGCTTCCAATATCGTACCCATAAAAGTCAGTGAGGGTCTGAAAAAGCATCTAAAAGACGTTTATAAAATAAGTGCAGATGCAAAAATTGTCTGTACGTTCGGCGATCGCAATATTTCAAATTATTTGCAAGCCTTCGATGCACTCGTTAAGGATTATCCAAACCTCATTTGGTTGTTGTGTGGAAAAAATTCGACCCCCTCAGTAATTTGGGAAAGTAGAAGCTATTTGCGCTATGTCGGGGAATTGCCTGCCAACCAAATCTACCAGCACCTCAGTCTCGGCGATGTATTTTTTATGCCCGACTTTGTGAGTGAAGAGGGGGAAGGCGGCACTTGCAACAAAAGTGGTTCATTAGCTTGTGCCTTATCGTTGGGCATTCCGATTGTCGGTTCAAAAGGTGATATGAACAATAAAGGGCTTGTTGACGGTGAAAACATTCTTTTGACCGATATTAGAAACCCAAAAGATGTTTATCAAGCCCTTGAATCGTGTTTGGATTCAGCCGATTTAAGTGCAAAATTGGGTAGAAATGCGCGGCTGTTTCATGACCAATCTTTGCGTTGGGCCGTTTCAGCAGAACAGTTTTTAGCATTGATGGGTCCCTCAGTAAAACGTGTGAAAACAATACAGGAATTAGAACAGATTGAAGAAATTTAAACGAGATTACGAAATTTTAAAATTTCTTAAATCTGTACTTGAACCATTAAAAAGGCATAAAACATTGATTAACAATACATGAGAAAACTTTTTTTTAAAATAATATTTGTTTTAAGGTTTAATTATTTTAAAAAAACCACTTCAACTTTTAGAAGCATTTTTTTCAAAAGTATGGGTGCGTCAATCGGAAAAAATACAATTATTGACGGGGCACATTTTACATGGTATCATAAAGTAAAAATAGGTAATGGTTGTACGATAGAAAAAAACGTTTTTTTCAAATACGATGGGCCATTTACTGAGGGGTATGCGATTGTGATTGATGATGAAACTTTTGTGGGTAATGGCTGTGAGTTCAATATTTCAGAAAACATTACGATTGGCTACCATTGTGCCATTGCTTCGGGTTGTAAATTCATTGACCACAATCATGGTTTTGACAATAGAGAGACTTATATCGGCGAACAAACGTCCACAAGTGCCGCTATTTCCATAGCAAATGATGTTTGGCTGGGTGTCAATGTCGTTGTTTTAAAAGGTGTCAATATTGGTAAGGGTGCTATCGTTGCGGCGGGTTCAGTCGTCAATAAATCCATTGCACCTTATGAAATTTGGGGCGGCGTTCCCGCTCGAAAATTGGCAGAAAGACCTTAACGCAATAGTTTCATTGTCAATACTTTATGTTATTCATCGTTCATCATTCATCATTTCTTACGATGCTTTTCAACTCTTTACATTTCGTTTATTTTTTCATAATAGTCACGACTGCCTATTTCGCAATGCCGCATAAGTACCGTTGGCAGTGGCTTTTAGCAGCGAGTAGTTATTTCTACATGATTTTTATGCCCATCTATATTTTGATATTGGGCTTTACAATTGTCATTGACTATTTCGCAGGTATTTATATTGAAAATACGGAGGGGGCTAAACGGAAACGTTATTTGATTTATAGCTTAGTCGCTAATATTGGTGTGTTGGCGGTGTTCAAATACTATAATTTTTTGAACGACAATCTTTCAGCATTACTCAATTCGCTTGGTTATCAGAATTCGATTCCAGATTTGTCTATCTTATTGCCGATTGGCTTATCGTTTCATACATTTCAAGCCATGAGTTATACAATAGAAGTGTACAGAGGCAATCAAAAAGCAGAAAAACATTTTGGGATATACGCCTTGTACGTCATGTTTTACCCGCAATTGGTCGCCGGACCCATTGAAAGACCTCAAAATATCTTACATCAGTTTTATGAAAAGCATTATTTTGATTACAAGCGGGTAACTGACGGGTTAAAACTGATGGCGTGGGGCTTGTTCAAAAAAGTAGTTATTGCCGATAGGTTGGCGAGTACCGTTAATCGCGTTTATGACAATCCACAGGATTACGAAGGCTTGGCACTTATCATTGCGACGGTATTTTTTGCGATTCAAATTTATTGTGATTTTTCGGGATATTCAGACATTGCCATTGGCTCGGCACGCGTCATGGGTTTCAAATTGATGAAAAACTTTGACAGACCTTACTTTTCTAAGTCCATTTCAGAGTTTTGGAAACGCTGGCACATCTCTTTGTCAACATGGTTTAGAGATTACTTATACATTTCTTTGGGCGGTAATAGGGTGCCGTTAGGGCGTTTGTACTTCAATTTGATGGTTACTTTTTTGATAAGCGGCTTGTGGCATGGCGCAAACTGGACGTATGTGATTTGGGGCGGTTTGAACGGTTTGTACCTCATTATTGAGTTGTGGTTGACAAAACCACTGTCAAAAGCAGTGGCAACTATTAAACTTAATCAGTTTCCGTTTCTCTTGAAATTGATACAAGGAACGCTAACTTTTACATTAATTTGCTTGACTTGGGTGTTTTTTCGGGCGCAAAGTGTACATGATGCGTTTTATATCCTGACTAATATGACGCATGGTTTCCAGATACAAGGTTTATTCTCAAAATTAGCAATCGCTAAATTTGACTTACAGATCATCGTTATTTCGCTCTTAATTTTAGTGCTGACAGAGTGGTTGCAACGAGGTAAATCGCTCATTACTTGGTTGGATGTCAAGCCTGTATATGTCCGATGGAGTGTTTATGTGTTGTTGGGTATTACCATTTTATTGTTCGGGGCATTCGAGACGAATCAGCAGTTTATCTATTTCCAATTTTAATCATTTAAAAAAATGTTTGTAAAGTTCTTTTTAAAAGTGGCTGTTTTTGCTGCCTTGACGTTGGGTTTTTGTTTTTTATTAGAAGCTGTGGTTGCACCACGCATCAGAAACGAAAACGTCTATGTAGCTGCAACCATTGAAAAAGAAAACCGATTAGCAGCCTTGCCGTCGCCACGTTTGGTCTTTGTGGGTGGCTCAAACTTGGCTTTTGGCTTAGACAGTAAAAAAATAAGCGATTCACTTCACTTACCAGTTGTAAATATGGGCTTATATGCAGGTTTAGGGGTCGCTTTTGGTCCCAATGAAGTGAAAGAACAATTGCGTAAAGGTGATAAAGTCGTGTTGTCTGTTGAATACGGTTTGACCCGCAAAGGCGATAGCAAAATGTATGCACAGCTGATAGATGTTAATCCTAATGCCGCACGTTTTTTGGAAAATTCGTTTGGAGATAGATTGAAATTGATGGATATTAATTGGCAACGTTGTGTGAGTTCCTTGTTTTTTGCTGCCCTCCGCAGCCCCGATGAAGCGATTTATCGCAGAGATGGCTTCTCAAAAGAAGGCGATTTGGTTGCTCATTTAGACCAACCTGACCCCGCAAATAAAACCAATAAAGGTAAAATCCTTTATAGAGATTATAGTGAAGAAATAAATGCGCTTAATGACTTTGTGGCGTATGCTAAAAATAAAGGTGCTGATGTTTATTATACATACCCGACCTATATGGCTTCAGAATATCAGCTCAACAAAGAGGTGATTGCAAAATACGATGCTCAATTTCAGAAGCAATTGACCTGTCCGATTATCAACACACCCGACTCGTTTGTGTTTCCAGATACGGACTATTTCGACAATGTTTATCATCTCAATAGGGCAGGTAGAGAGAAACGGACACAAGTGATGATAAGTATTTTACGTGATAAAGTACTGACTTACAAATAATTATACGATTTTTTTTAGGCATACATGTTCATAAAATTCTTTCTAAAATCCGCTCTTTTTATTGTACTCACATTGGGTTTTTGCTTTCTGTTGCAAACTTTTATAGCCCCCCGCATACGCGACACAAACGCTTATGTTGGCGCTACGATTGACAAAGAGAAACGATTAGCCGAAGTGCCATCACCCAGGTTGATTTTTGTAGGTGGGTCAAATCTGACATTGGGTTTAGACAGTAAAAAAATCAGTGATTCGATTCATTTGCCCGTTGTCAATATGAGTTTACATGCAGGTTTAGGTGTTGCGTTTGCGCTCAATGAAGTGAAAGAACAACTAAAAAAGGGCGATAAAGTGGTGCTATCCATTGAATACGGATTGACCCAAAAAGGGGACACAAAGTTATATTCGCAACTCATGGATCTCAATCCCAATGCTGCGCGGTATTTAGACAATACCTTCAATGATCAATTAAGGCTCATGAACATTAATTGGCAACGTTGCGTGAGTTCGTTGTTTTTAGATGTTGCGGGCAATAACCCACAAAACATTTACCACCGAGATGGTTTTACAAAAGAAGGTGATATGATTGGTCATTTGAGTTTACCGCAGCCTTCCAGTCAAACCGATAGAGGTAAAATGGTTTTTAAAGACTATAAAGAGGTCATAAACGCTTTCAATACGTTTATTGAAGTAGCCAATCAGAAAGGGGCGGAAGTGTATTATACCTTCCCCGCCTACATGTCATCGGAATATCAACTAAACAAAGCTGTTATTGCCCAATATCAAGCACAATTTCAACAAGAATTGAAATGCCCCATTATCAATACACCTGAATCGTTTGTCTTTCCAGATACTTATTATTTTGATACAGCATATCATCTCAACAAAGAAGGTCGAGACAAACGAACAGAGATCATGATAGACATTTTGCAAAGTAAAGTCTTGTAAGTCGTTCGCTTTAAATAATCGGGATTTCCAAAAGTTTCTTACAATATCAAATAAAAAATACAATGGTCACATCGTCACCACACCCAACAATAGAAAAAAAAGCCGCGAAAAAACCCTTAACGATACTTCACGTTGCTTCTATTCCACTATCCGAAGAAACAGGCATGGGTCGCATCGCTTGGAATTGGCGTGCCGCCTTTGAAGCGCAAGGGCATAAGTTTATTCACATAGGTACCAAAGAATGTCCTGATGCCTTGCATCCAACGCTCTGGGGCAGGGTGGCTAAAAACTACATGTTAGATAAACATATCAAGCCTGACGTGATATTGGCACATGAACCCGCATCTGGCTATTTCATCGGTTTGGGTGTACCCGTTGTGGTGTTTAGTCATGGTATTGAAAAACGTGGTTGGGCTGCCGAAGCCAAATATCATTTCCGTAACCAGACGTTTAAGTCGCTGTTTATGCCAGATTTCATACGTTTTAGAGCCAGTGTTAAAGGGTTGAAAAAAGCGGATAAAATCATGTTATCCAATGAAGAAGATAAAGATTACCTCATTAATGTGCTTAAAAGATCGCCAGAAGGTATCAGTATTTTCAAAAACGGCTATTATGAGGCAAATATTCCACAGAAAAAAGACACCCCTCAGTATAAAACGCTTTCGTTCCTTTTTAATGCCAGTTGGTTAGAGCGCAAAGGCAAAACGATGATGATTCAAGCCTTTGATGAAGTTTCTAAGGTTTTCCCAGATGATTGGCGTTTGGTTTTAGCAGGTATTCGTCATAATGAAACAGATATTTTGAAAGAGTTTCCGAAACATCTTCATGCTAATATTGAGGTCATCCCTTATTTCACACATTCAGAAGAAACCGCTTTGTATGAACGTTGCGAGGCTTTCATTTTACCTTCCTTTTTTGAGGGCCAATCATTGGCTTTGACGCAGGCAATGGCTTCTGGCTTATGCTGTATTTGTGCCGATAATTGTGGTCAACGTGATTTCATCAAGCATCAAGAGAACGGTTTGTTGTTCAAAACAGGCGACGTTCAGGATTTGGCAGTACAAATAAAAAACATTCTTCAAAATAGACATTTAGTAACGACCTATGCCCAAAATGCAAAAAAACGTGTAGCGGGTTATACATGGCCAAATGTCAGTCAAGAAGTTGTTGAACTCTGCGAAAGCCTTGTATTGCGTTAAATCGAAACGATTACGTTTTGACAATTATTAACAATTATAAAGAATAATTATGGATAATGTTTTAGAAATGAGTGTAATAGGGAAGCAAACCGAAGGGGAATCTCCGGGTACAATCAAAGAAATGGCAATTCGAGCTTTGCAATCCTTAGGTAACAAAACTTATGATGTCGTTGCCGACATTGGGGCGGGCAGAGGTGATTTGACGCGTTTATTAGCGCCTTTTGCAAACAAAATATGGATGGCAGATGACTTTGAAAACCCTGAAAAGTTGCCGAAAGCACAGTTTGTGAAAGTAGATTTGAACGATAATTGGGCAATCGAAGACGATTCGATTGATTTTGCTTTTTCACTTGAAGTTATTGAACACATTGAAAACCCGCGTCATTTTATGCGGGAAATGAAGCGGATTATCAAGCCAGGAGGCTATGGCTTTGTCAGTACACCAAACAACCAAAACATTTTTAGCCGCATCAATTTCTTTTTCAACAGCGAACATCGGTGGTTCAAGGATTTTAGCTATCCCGCTCATATTTCAGTATTGACGAAAAAGGATTTTACACGCATATTGAGCGAAAACGATTTAGAATTTCTCGGTTTTCATTACAACTACGCCGATACAATGCCCTTGACCGAAATACCTATTCGATTGAAAGTGGGTAATTTATCTTCGTCAATGGGTGTGTTGTTCAGAAAAAAATGAAAACAGCTATATGAAAATACTGATTTATACAGAGAGTTTTTTTCCCAATATGGGTGGCTTGGAACGCAACACTTTTACCTTGGCTTCAACCTTAATGGGCATGGGGCATACGCCAACTATTTTGACGACAACGGAAGCTGAAAAGAGTGCTGATAGAGCCAATCCAGATGCTTTTGAGAAGGATGAGTATCCTTTTCAAGTTATCAGAAGTCAAACGTATCATACGTATTTTTCAGCGATTCGGGATGCCGACCTTGTTTTTATCAACGGTGGTATGGCATTGAAAATAAGCCTTTTAGCTTTGGTTTTGAGAAAAAAATACTTGATTATCTATCAAAATTCACATTTGTACCTACGTGACAACAACGGTTTGTTGAGTCTTATGAACACCGCTTTTCGGAAATTCATGGCTAATAAAGCGCGGTTCAATATTACAGTAAGCCAACACGCTAATGATGTTTTGAAAGGTTTGTTGTCCAACCCTAATATTGAAACTTTGGTGAATCCGATTGATGCAGAATTAGAAGCCATAGCTGTTCTGAAAAGCCAAACACCTACGCCAAAGGTTTATGATATTCTTTTTGCAGGTCGCATTATTGAAGGCAAAGGTATTTTTATTCTTATTGATGCCTTGAAAAAGGTGCAAAACGCCATGAATCTCAATATTGCCTTCGCGGGCAAAGGTGACCATGAAGCCCATCTGTTGAAATATGCCGCAGAAAAACAGGTGAATATCGTCTATCTCGGCAGATTGGATAGAGAACAGTTGATGGACATATATGCCCAATCAAAAGTGCTGGTCGTACCGTCGTCAACGCATATCGAGGGGAATCCGTTGGTTATCGCAGAGGCTTTGACGCTCGGCATCCCTATCATTGCATCTGACCAACCTGCCATGATTGAAGCGGTAGGGAACGCAGGTTATACGTTCAAAAGTGGCAATGCTGATGATTTGGCTAACAAAATAAAATTGTTGTTTAATGGGCAATGGACAGAAAAACAGTGCAATACAACGACACGCAAAGAGGAGTTTAGTTACAAGCAATACCAAATACGCCTCAATGCTATTTTACAAACAGTTATAACCCCCTCAGTATGAAACCACAAAACCGACTTCGCGAATTAGACTTTTTGCGCGGCATGGCAATTATCCTTGTTTTGTTTCGACATCAAGAAGTGTCTGTTTTTACGACCCGCATGGGTTGGATTGGTGTTGATTTATTTTTTGTACTAAGTGGTTTTTTGGTTTCAGGACTTTTGTTTCGAGAATATTTGAAATATGGTGACATTAAACCTGCTCGGTTTTTGATACGGCGCGGTTTTAAAATCTATCCAATTTACTACTTGACATATCCTATTTATTTTATTCCCAAATTTTATAATGGTCGGTTAGACTTTACGGGTTTTGCGGCTGACATGACGTTTTTACAAAACTATATTTGGGGTTGGGGATATGCATATTCGGCGAGTTGGTCGTTGGCAATCGAGGAGCATTTTTATTTTGGTTTGTCTTTATTCCTTTGGTTAGCATTTAAAAACAATTGGATAAAGCTAAAAGTAGCGGCTGACAGCAAACAATTGAGTCAAATGGAAATCTTAATTCCGAGCATTATGCTCTTTTGTCTAACACTTCGATTCATCAGCAACACGCTGTATCCTTTTGAAATGGCTAAAAATACAACGATGACGCATTTGCGTATAGACTCGCTTTTGGCGGGTGTTTTGGTCTCTTATCTCTATCATTTTAGGTTGGATTACCTAAAATCGTTTTATGAAAAGTACAAATACCCATCGTTTATTTTAGCAGCAGTTTTGTTGTCGTTCACGCCATTTTTGGACTCAATTACATCGTTTTTTGTCAAAACAATTGGATTTACATGCCTTTTCATATCGTTTAGCATCATTTTAATCAATTTCCTTTTAAACGAACGCATCAACGACAGGCTCAATGGGCTGTTTACTGCCCCTGTTGTGAGACTCATCAGTCGCATAGGATTTTGTTCTTATTCTATTTACATCATTCATACAGCCGTCAATAAGATTCATTTTTCTAATGACTATCTTACTTTTTTGATCACTTCAACGATAAGCGTTTTGTGTGGGATTATCATGACGAACTATATTGAAGGCTTCTTTTTAAATATTCGGGATAAATATTACCCTAATCGTCGCGCAACGAGTATGGAAAGGCAGCAGATTGAACTTCATACTACGCACAATACACAACTCACAACGGACTCAAAAAACTAAAAAAACAGATGCGAAACAATACCGACTTTATCTACTTGTTGCGGTTTATCGCTGCCCTTTGGGTGGTTGTAAAACATTATTCACCCGTTCGGAATGTCTTGGTTGATAATGGTGGCGAGGCAGTGAGTTTCTTTTTTCTACTGTCAGGTTTCATCTTAGTTGTCGCTTACGAGAAATTGATAAAAGAAAACAGGTTGTCTCCCATCGATTTTTATGTGAAGCGTATTGCCCGTGTTTATCCTCTATATGTATTTGCGTTGTGTTTGACATTGGCATTTCATTTCTTCGTTCAATCGGGCTTTACAAATTTATCACGTAAGTTACCTTTTGAACTTTTAATGATTCAGTCTTGGTTTTATTCGGGTTCAATTAACTATGTGGCTTGGTCAATTAGTTGCGAACTGTTTTTCTATATTTTATTCCCACTTTATATTGTTAAGTGGCAGAAAGTATCGCTTCGCAAGTCCATTTCAGTTGCCATATTAATACTTTTTGTTGGCGTAACGCTTAGTTATGTTATACATGGGTCGAACATTCCTTTTCTTCGCGCCGACCTAAAAGAAGGCTACTTGTACGAACATCCTATATTTAGAATTCCCATTTTCTTTTTGGGCAACATTTTAGGTTTCCTTTATATTCGGAACATAAAAGTCTCAAAAACCATGCTTTTAACCCTCTTTTTATCAGGTTGTGCGTGTATGGGCATATTTCAATTACACCCTGTTTTTATGGGTTTATCACTCAAACAAGCGGGTTTAGCCGCCTTCTATATCTGTTTGCTTATTGTTTTATTGCAAAACACCGCTTTCAGTCAACGGTATCTGAGCCATCCATTTTTCATTTTTCTTGGAGACATCAGTTACGGTGTTTATCTGTTGCAGGGGGCTGTTTTCTCATTCGTACTGCATTATACTGAGGGGGCCAATCCCTTATTACAATTTGCCATTGGCTTGATAACACTCTTCGTTTTATCCGCCTTAACGTATAAAATTTTGGAGAAACCGTTGCGTTCAAAAATTGTCAACAAATACAAAGCATGGGCAAAAATGCCTCAAACAGCCTAACACAATGATGACCGAATCAACAATAACTGCCGCCGATTTGAAAAGAAACCAATACCTCTTATTGGGCTATTTTCTTTATACAACCTTCTATGGTGTCTTACGCAAATGGGTTTTCTTTGGCAATCCAGCCGTAGGAAACGTGCTGTTTACGTTTCAATTATTGATGCCTTTTTTGCTTTTTTTTTTCATGAAAAGAGAAAAGTCGGCTTTCTCGTATCCCTTACTTGTACCCTACACCCTGCTTTTAGTTGCTTTTGCACTCAATCCCATGAATCATACTTTATTTCATGGTATTTTTGGCTTTCTTCAGCATTTTGGCTTTTGGCTCGTGATGCTTACTTATGTCAACGAGCGCGACCTATTTCCAGTTGAAAAATTAATACCCGCATTCCTTGTTATTGGTTTTGGTGAAGTTTTCTTTTCGTTTATACAGTTCAGCCTACCATCTACCCATATTATCAATTCTTACATCAATGCGGATGCTGTTGACGGTTTCATCAATGACGGCGGCGTTCGTGTCATCGGCACGTTTTCCTACATTGCAGGGTTTGGCTCTTTTCTGTTTTTTTTGAGTATGATGATTTGGGCATTAGTCGTCGAAGGTCGCCGTCCAACGATTGTCTTACTTTTTTTAGCCGTTTTCACCATAGTAAGCTCATTGATGAATGGCAGCCGAAGTATCATGTTTCCAGTCCTCATTTTTTTGTTCTTTGGCTTCGTCGCATCAAGTTCTTTTTTACAAAAGGCAAAGTCCCTTGCTATTATTGCAACCTTAATTGTCTTAGGTCTGATTTACAATATTGACAAACAAATTGCCTTAGCAGAAAAAGCTTTCAATTCCTTTGCGGAACGGGTCGAAACAGGCGAAAAAACAGGAGAACATTCAGAACGCACACTTAGTACATTCAAAGAAGTGACTGAGTTTCGAGGTAAATATCCGCTTTTGGGCATTGGGTTAGGCGCAACTTATCAGGGTGCTACAAACACCTGGGGGCGTTCACCAGAACTTGTTGAATATGGGTACTGCGAAAATGAGCCAGCACGTATCGTTCTTGAAGGCGGATTTTTATTGTTTTTTGTGCGATTAGCACTGTTTGGTTACTTGGTATTTAAATTGAATATCCCCTTTATATTCTCTTCTTTTATCATGATGTATGTCTTGTTTTATTCACTATTTGTTTTTAATACACATCATACAACCTTTGTATTTTTTGGGATTATTTTGTTGGATAAAATTTATTATTTAAAGAAAAACCCTGAAAAAGAGGAGGATTTATTGCTTGAATCAACTTAAATAATGATGAGTGATAAATGATGAATAATCAATGCCTTGCGTAATTCATCATTTATCATTCATCATTTATCATTATTTATGACTAAAATCAACTTCAATTTAGGTTTCGGCGGTGCTTCTTTGACAAGTATAAAATCTTACAAAGATGTTAAGGATTTACTCAACACCGCTTATCAAGAAGGCATTCGCCATTTTGACACCGCTGTTTTGTATGGTAAAGGTTATTCCGAATTGATTTATGGTCATTTTTTGAAAGACAAACGTAAAGACGTAACGATTACGACCAAATTTGGTTTGGGCAACCCCTCAGTAAATCAATTCCTGCCGATTCAAGTCATGTTGCCATTGAATTATTATTTTTCAACATTAAAAAAAGCACGTACCAAAACGACATTACCGCTTACCGAAGAACCACATCAGCCAGTGGCTTATCGGCAAATTGATAAAGCACTTGTCGAACAAAGTTTTAAGAGCAGTTTAGAGCGGTTGAAAATAGAATACATAGATTATTATTTGCTACACGAGGGCCTACCACATTTTTTGACTGATGAAGCCCTTCGTTTTTTATTAAATTTAAAAAAACAAGGACGAGTAGGCGCAATTGGCATTGGTACAAATATCAATGACATAAAAACAGCGGAAAAAGAGACATTTAAACATTGGGATATATTGCAATACGAAGGAAATGATGCTCAAACGACACTAAAAATAATGCAGCAATTTCCTGATAAAAGGCATTTTCACCACAGTTGCCTAAAAGATAGAGACATATTGCCCCTTGAAAAAATCGAAAAAGAAAATAAAGTAGGCTATATCTTAACACAATGTGCGGTGCAAAACCCCGACGGTATTATTCTCTTTTCGACACGACAGAAAAACTACCTTCAAAATAATATCAACAGTTATAAGAATTACTATAACGAATGCCTTACATAGATTTTAACAAACAAGCCATCAATCACCTCGATTATCCCTTCGATTTTACAATCATTGGCGCAGGAGTAGCTGGTATTTTGTTGGCTGTTAAGCTAATGGAAAAAGGAAAAAAGGTATTGGTTATCGAATCAGGTCATTTTGAAGAAGACGAACAGCGTCAAGTTCTCAATGAAGCAGAGCAAACAGGCAAAATCGTTGAAAATGTGATAATTGGGCGCAAAAGAGCCATTGGCGGCACTTCTATCGCTTGGGGTGGACAATCTTTGCCGTTTACACAACTTGATTTTGAAGAAAAAAAATGGATAACTGGCAGTGGTTGGCCCATCAATTTAAGTGATTTAATGCCTTATTACCCAGTCGCCAATCGGTTTCTGGGCATTGACGAATGGGATTACAAAAATGATATTTTCAAAAGATTGAAGTACAAAGCGATTGATTTTACTGAGGGGGATATTTATCAGCATTTTTCTAAATGGTCGCCACATCCTAACCTCAAAAAACGATACAATGAGCAGCTTAAACACCATGTTACAGTCCTTTATAATGCTGTTTTAACGCGTATTGATGTAGATTCAGATGGTAACGCGAATAATATTGAGATTCGCAATTTTAAACAACAACAAGCCTACATAAAGGTCAACAATCTCTTAATCGCAACAGGCGGAATCGAGGCCAACAGGATATTATTGGCAAATAATCATCAAGCAAAAGGCGGTATTGGCAATCATTCGGGATGGTTAGGCAAGTGCTTTATGGATCATCCGTGTATAGAATTGGGCAATGTGATAAACCCTAACCATTACAAGTTGCAATCAATGTTCAACACGCATATTTACAAAAAAAGGAAATATTCTATCCGTTTGAGCTTAACAGAAAAGACGCAAAGAGAACAGGAATTGGTTAATGCCTCGGCACTCGTTGAGTTCATACATTTTTCAAGCCCTGAAGAAAATCCATACACTGGACTTTTTAATCCAAGCAATAAACGTCATTTGATAGCATTCAAAAAGATAGCAAAAAACCATAAAAGCTATTGGTTGACGGCAAAAGCTTTATTAACGGAGCATTTTATTTACAAACACAAAGCCTTGCCTAAAATTACACTGATGTTAGAGCAAGAGCCGACGACGGACAGTTTTATTTGTTTGAGCGACGAAAAAGATGTGTTTGGCATACAAAAAGCCAAAATAAATTGGCATATCACGCCAAAAACGTGGAAAACCGTCAATACGATGGCTACGGTTTTGAAAAGAGAATTTGATAAACACGCTTTGGGCGAAGTAAATATTCATTCACACATCTTTGCAGATAACCCCGATTGGGCAAATTACCTAACTGATGCCAATCACCACATAGGTGGCACACGCATGAGCGCTACGCCAGATAAAGGTGTGGTTGATAATCAGTTACAAGTTTGGGGACATCCTAATATTTATGTGTGTAGCAGTTCGGTTTTTCCAACAGGCTCTCATTCTAATCCTACGTTGACCATGATGGCACTTTGTACAAGGCTCGTTGAGCGTTTAGTTGCTTAGTTTTATCTTTCTCATGGCATATTTACAAAATTTTAAACAAACAAGCTATGAAAATTATCGTTAGTCATGTAGGAAAACAACACGTTAACGCATTACTTATTGGTTTGTATAAAAACAATGTTTTGACCCGTTTTTATACGTCTATTGCTGCTAATAAAATTTGGTTACCTAAAACGATTGGTTTCAAAAAAGGGAATGAATTACTTGTAAAAATTCGGAAACAACGCTATACAGGTATTGATGACACTAAAATCACACATTTTCCCCTTATTGCTGCCGTTAAAAAAGTTGTTAGGTCAGAATATTGGACTATAAAGACTTCTCAAAAATGGTTTGATAAACGGGTGGCGAACATACTAAAAAAAGCAGATTTTGATATGGTCATTGGCTACGAAACATCAAATTTAGAGACGTTTAAAGTTGCCAAACAACGCGGTAAAACGACGATTTTAGATATGACTGCTGTTCATCACAGCTATCAGAATCCCATATTGACCCAAGCAGGTGTTTATACAAACCCCAAAGAATTGGCTTACGTTTCGGCACATAAAGACAAAGAATTGGTTTATACAGACTACATCATCGCTTTATCTACTTTTGCCGAAAAGACCTTGATAGACAATGGTTTTCCAGCAGACCATATCTATAAAACGTATTTGGGTATCAATCAAACTGTTTTTTATCCAAAGAAAAAATACAATATTGACTCTTCTCCGTCAACGCAAAACTCACAACTCACGACTCAAAACCCTAAAAATACTGAGGGGGTGCTTGAACTGTATTTTGTCGGTACCCTAATGCTTCGTAAAGGTTTACCTTTTTTGATGGAAGTCCTTGATACCTTAATCAAACGGAATTTTAATGTGCGTTTGACACTGATTGGGCCAGTTGACGATTTTCCAGTACCTGATTTGGACGCGCCTTATTTCCGTTATATGTCTTTTTTGAGTCATGCTGAATTGGTTGAAATTCACCACCGTTTAGACCTTTTTCTTTTCCCTTCCAATATTGACAGTTGGGCGCAAGTCGTCATCGAAGCCATGGCTTGCGGCACACCGATTTTGGTTTCTGAAAATACAGGTGCAAAAGATGCGGTCATTCAAGGCGGCGGGGAGGTGCTGCCCATTGGCGATTTAGAGGCGTGGGTCAATGCTGTTGAAAAATATTATTACAACCGCAATTTATTGAAAGAAGTCGGCGAGCAAGCCGCACATATTGCCCAGCAATACACATGGGATGCTTATCATCAACAAGTTTTTGATGTCGTCACAGACATTTTTAACAGAGAAAATAATATAAAATCGCCTTATGTCGAATCAGAAGAACACGTATAGTCTCATTATTGAACCCGGTAGAACCGAGAAAAACTACTGGACAGATTTGTATCGCTACCGCGAACTGTTTTACATCTTGTCGTGGCGCGACTTGAAAGTGCGTTACAAACAAACGGTCGTTGGTGTGTTGTGGGCAGTCCTGCGCCCTTTTTTAACAATGGTTGTTTTCACTGTAGTCTTTGGCAAGTTGGCAAAAATGGAACCCGAAGGTAATGTGCCTTACGCCATCATGGTTTTTGCAGCGATGTTGCCGTGGCAATTTTTCTCCAATGCGTTAAGCGAAGCGAGTAACAGTTTGATTGGCAATGCCAATTTGTTGTCAAAAGTCTATTTTCCAAGGCTGATTGTGCCAGCGAGTTCTGTTATCACCAGTTTTGTGGATTTTATGATTTCATTCGTTTTATTGATTGTCTTGATGTTTTATTATCAATATGTACCGAGTTGGCGCATTGTCTTTCTGCCCATTTATATCATGTTGTCTTTTTTAGCCGCCTTCGGATTAGGGCTTTATTTGACGGCTTTGAATGTCAAATACCGTGATTTTAGGTATATTATACCATTTATTGTTCAATTTGGTTTATACATTTCGCCTGTTGGATTCAGTAGCAATGTCATTCCTGAACAATGGAAACCGTTATATTATCTCAACCCGATGGTGACAATCATTGATGGTTTCCGATGGTGCATCATCAAAGACAGTCCAACCGACCCCCTCAGTATGTACGCCTTTTTTTCGGTCGGGATGTCCGTTGTCATCATGTATTTTGCTATTCGTAAGTTTAGAAAAATGGAAAAAACGTTTGCTGACTTGATATGAACGCAACTTATTTAAACACATAGGATCATAGGCACATAAAACAAAAACAAAACCATGTCAGACACGATAATCAAAGTAGAAAATTTAGGAAAGAGTTACCTCATTGGTCACGAAAAACAAGAAAGCTATACGGCTCTTCGCGATGTTTTAGTGAACGGCATCAAAAACTGGGCTCGCAGCCTGAAACAGATGTTTCAAAAAGGCAACGATGCGATGGTCACAGGCGACGAAATCGAAGAGTTTTGGGCCGTCCAAAACGTCTCTTTTGAAATAAAAAAAGGCGAAGCCATAGGCATCATAGGCAGAAATGGGGCGGGTAAAAGTACCTTGCTCAAATTGCTCTCGCGCATCACAGAACCAACAGCAGGTAGAATAGAAATGCACGGACGGGTCGCCAGTCTTTTGGAAGTCGGTACAGGTTTTCATCCTGAATTGACAGGGCGTGAAAACATCTACCTCAATGGCGCAGTCTTAGGCATGACCCGCGTTGAAATCAAGCAAAAGTTTGATGAAATCGTTGAATTCAGTGGTATAGAGAAGTTTTTAGATACGCCTGTAAAACGTTACAGCTCAGGTATGTACGTCCGTTTAGCCTTTGCCGTTGCGGCTCATTTAGAGCCTGAGATACTGGTTGTTGATGAAGTTTTAGCCGTTGGCGATGCCGAATTTCAAAAGAAATGCCTTGGTAAAATGGAAGATGTGAGCAAAAACCAAGGGCGTACGGTTCTGTTTGTCAGTCATAATATGGGCGTTATTGCTCAATTATGTAAGAAATGTATCGTCTTGAACAAAGGCGGTGTTGAGTTTTTTGGCGACACAAATACAGCCATCGAAAAGTATTTGAGAGGTAACAATACCGATGCTACCGTTGGCAACTATATCAATAATAAAAGCAATTTCAATGTCATCAAAGTTGCTGAAATGGGTTTAACTGACAACCAACAAGCCATCACAAGCCAGTTTAAACACGACGAACCCGTTGTGATTCACGTAGACGTTGAAGTTCAAGAAACGAAACTGGCAGATGTCACACTCGGCATTGCGGTTTTGGATAAATTGAAAAACAAAGTCTTCACGACGATGCACAAACCACACCTGAACGGTGATTTAAAGAACAAGCTTTCTTGTACCATACCGCCAAATTTGCTCACACCAGGGATGTACTCTTTGGACGTGGCGTTGTTCAGTGGAGCGGGCAATGTGTATGAATATCTGTCGGACAAAGCTCCGTTCGATATTTTTGACAATGGTAGCGAATTTGCCGCTTTCGATGGTAGTAATTATGGTAGCGTCTTTGCAAATTGCACATGGTCAGAACAATAAAAAATGCGCTAAAAAGCCTTTTACATCGCTATAAATTAAGGACTTATGCGCGTAAAAATATTTTTATACACCCCTCAGTATATATCGCTAAATCAGCCGTAATTGAGACACGTTTAGGCGGTAAAATTACGATAGGCGAGCAGACAGAAATATTAGAAGGTGTATTAATATTGACCTATGGTGGCAACATCATAATCGGCAAAAGATGCAGCATCAACCCCTACAATATTTTATACGGACATGGCGGCTTAACGATTGGTGATGATGTATTAATTGCGGGGGCAAACATGATTATTCCAAACAACCACAAGTTTAACGACCTCCTCCAACCCATTAGCTTACAAGGTTCTACGGATAAAGGTATTGTGATACAAGACAATGTGTGGATAGCGCACGGTTGCAGCATTCTCGACGGTGTGACCATAGAAACAGGGGCAATTGTTGCCGCAGGCGCAGTCGTTACAAAAAATGTATTAACCAACACGATAGTTGGCGGTATTCCCGCTAAAAAAATCAAAGACAGACATGAAACAACTGATTAAATCCTTCATTAATGGCATTGGTATTGGTCAATACCTCTTTAAAAAAACGCCTTTGTCAGACCTCAAAGACATTGAATATTTGACAACTCAGGTCAATAACAAGCCTCTGGAAGTGGCTGTTAGGACAAATGGCAGCGATAAAATTGTCTTCAATCAGATATTTATAGTCGAGGAATACAAGGTGATTGTTGAGTTTATGCGCCAATTTAAGAAAGAAACAAAGGGTTGGAATATTATTGACGGCGGTGCCAATATTGGTCTAACGACCTTATATTTTCATCAAAATCTACCAGATGCCAAAATTGTCTGCATCGAACCCGATAAAGACAATTTCGAAATGATAAAGAATAATATGCGTATCAATAATTTCTCCGCCAATGGCAACCTGTTGAATGCGGGTTTGTGGAGCAAAAACACGCATATCAAAACAGAACGCAGTTTTAGAGATGGCGAAGATTGGTCGGTGATTGTTAAAGAGACAGATGACCCAACCAATGCGCTCAAAGCCTATTCCATAACCGATGTTATCAATCAAAAATTTGATGGTAACACCATTGATTTACTCAAATTGGATGTAGAAGGTTCTGAAAAATACATTTTTGAAGCCGAAGAAGAAGTCGCTAAGTTCTTATCAAAAATTCGTTTCATCATCATCGAAATCCACGACGAAATGAATTGCCGTGAAAATATTTATACCCAATTGACAAAAAACAATTTCAAATACTTCAACGCAGGTGAATCCACGATTGGGTTTAATACGAACTTAGTCAAATGGTAAGAGTATAACGACCCCTCAGTATTTTTAGTAAACTAAACTCTTTTATGCCCAAAACACACCTCATTCAACTTATTTCGCACCCTGTTCAATACTACGTGCCGCTGTATGAACGCTTGGCAGCAGACCCAAATTTCGATTTTGAAGTGTGGTATTGCTCAAAAACAGGCATAGAAACCAAGACAGATGTGGAGTTTGGGGTCGCTTTGAAGTGGGATATTCCATTGTTGAGTAACTACACATATAAGTTTCTTAAAAACCATGCACGGCAGGAATCGCTCGATTCATCAACGGGTTTGTCAAACTATGGCGTTGTCAAAGAGCTTTTCAAAGCACCACGCAAAAGCATTATTTGGATACATGGCTGGAATTATGTAACTAATCTCTTAGCGGTTTTTGTCGGCAAACTCTTAGGACACCGCATCTTTTTACGGGGCGACAATACAGCCGTCATTGAAGAAAAAAAGCCCAATACTTTAATAAAAAAGATAAAAACCTTTTGGTTGAGCAAAGTCATTTTTAAATTCACAGACACCTTTCTTGCCGTAGGCAATCAGAATATGGATTATTATCGCATGTTGCATGTGCCTGAAAATAAAATTGTTTTCGCACCGCACTGCATTGATAATCAAAGATTTATAAATTTTAGTGAACAACATAAAGGAGACATTGCGACTCTACGAACAGCCCTTGGCATACCCCTCAGTAAAAAAGTCATTATTTGCTCTGGTAAATATATTGACAAAAAACGTCCCTTAGATTTGCTCAATGCTGTTCAGATGTTGCCCAATCGCACCGATATATTTATTGTCTTTGTTGGCGAAGGCAATTTGCGAAAAGAAATGGAACAATTTATAACCGACCACGACATGCAGCCAAATGTCCTCTTGACAGGTTTTATCAATCAGAGTCAGATGCCGCAATATTATATGGTGTCCGACCTTTACGTGATGTGTTCAGGCATGTATGAAACTTGGGGATTGTCAACTAATGAAGCCTTATGTTTTGGCTTGCCCGTCATTTTATCCGATATGGTCGGTAGTGCTTATGATTTGGTGGATGGTAACGGTTTTATGTACCATTCAGGTGATATTCAAGCCTTATCGAGCCATATTCAACACATCTTTTCACAAAATGATACTAATTTTCAAGCAATGCGCCAACGGTCAAGAGAAATAATTAATCATTACAGCTACGAAAATATCATTCTCGCGCTCAAAAAAACGAGCGCGTAATAAATCCAATATCTTATGTATTCACTATGAAACTATTAGAAATTATTCCAACCTACAAACCTGCATTTTTATATGGTGGGGCAGTGAGTGCCGTTAGTTTGTTATGTGAAGCACTGGTTGCAGAAAATAACATTCAAGTTACGGTGCTTTCAACAACAGCAAACGGAAAAGCCGAATTGCCTGAGTTTAGTCGAGAGTCAACTATTGTTGACGGTGTATCCGTTTATTATTTTCGCCGATGGACAAAAGACCACTCACAGTTTTCACCTGGCTTATTGTGGTGGCTGTGGCGAAATATCAAACAATACGATGTTATTCACATTCATTCATGGTGGAATTTGTCTGTTTTATTTGCAACGATGATTTGCATACTGAGGGATGTTAAACCCATATTGTCTCCCCATGGCATGTTAAGTCCATTTACAATAACAGGGCGGTTTAAGCCGCTTTTCCACCGTTTTATAGGTGAAAAAATGCTAAAAAAGACTTTTTTACTTGTTACCTCAAACCAAGAAGCTAAAGAATGTTTAGCATTGATACCTGATTTGAAGTATAAAAATTTACCCAATTTTCTGGATTTAGCTACGCTACCCTCGCCCATAAAAAAAACGGATATAGATGGCTCTGCTAAAAAACACAACAAGGTGTTTCATTTACTTTTTTTATCGCGGATTCATGAGAAAAAAGGGATAGAACTACTATTCAATGCCCTCGCTGACGTACCGTTCGATTGGTCACTAATGATGGCAGGCGATGGGGAGGCTGGTTATATAGAGCAATTGAAGCAACTAAGCCGAAATTTTAACATTGATAATAAAATCAACTGGATTGGTTGGGTCAACACTGAACAGCGATTGACTGCCTTTGAAGCCGCTGATTTGTTCGTTTTGACTTCGCATAATGAGAATTTTGCTATTTCCGTCATTGAATCCTTAGCTGTTGGCATACCAGTTTTAGTGAGCCAACATGTCGGTTTATCAGATTATATTATTGAAAAAAATCTGGGTTGGATCTGCGATACCACGGTAAAGAGTATTCAATCTACTTTAACCCAAGCCTATCTTGAAGATGATGAACGGGAACGTATCGCTGATGTCGGTCCTAACCAAATTCGGACGGATTTTGCCCGCTCGGTATTAGCGAAACGTTATATCAGTATGTATCGTCAAGTCAACGGACAGCCCAGTGTGAAACAGGAAAAACCCATTATGAGTAATGCTTGAAGGGAGTAAAAAACAGACATATTTTAGTAAAACCAAACGGCATGGACAATTCTAACAATATTACACCGCTTATTCTGACTTTTAACGAAGCCCCAAACATCGGGCGCAACCTTGAAAAATTGACATGGGCAAAGCGCATCGTGGTCATTGATAGTTTTAGTACAGACGAAACCTTAGATATTATAGCTCAATTTCCACAAGTCGAAGTGTATCAACGCAAGTTCGTTTCCTTTGCTGACCAATGTAATTTTGGTTTGCAACAGATTGATAGTCAATGGGTTTTGTCAATGGATGCAGATTATATTTTAGATGATACCATTTTTGAATCTATTTTGAATCAACCACTTGATGCGGCTCAAACAGCCGCTTATTCGGCTCGATTTAAGTATGCGATTTTTGGAAAACCAGTGCGTGGTAGTATGTATCCACCGCGTAAAGTGTTGTATGCCAAAGACCGCGCACACTATATCAATGATGGACATGGACATACCGTTTTGATTGACGGAACGATAGAAACGTTGGATGGATTTATTCATCACGACGACCGAAAATCCTTCTCGCATTGGATTGCTTCGCAAGACCGATATTTGAAAAAAGAAGCAGACAAATTGTTGCAAACACCTTTCAATCAATTGAAATGGGTGGATAAACTGCGGTATTTCATCTTTCCAGCACCCTTTTTTGCCTTTTTTTATTGCTTTATACTGAGGGGGGGCTTTTTAGACGGTAAATACGGTTGGCACTATGCCATGCAACGAGTTTTGGCTGAAATATTACTTTCAATACGGCTTACAGAAGCACGGTTAAATCCGAAAATAGACGAAAAAGCACTTCGTTTATCATCTCAACAAGTCTAAATGGAAAAGAATTTACCTATAAAAATTTGCATCATCGGTTGCGGCACGTATGGCTCGTATTTGATTAGAAGTTTGACCGAAAAATACGACAACGATATACAGATAACGGCCATCGAAATTGGTGACGAGAAAACCAAAGATGAAAGTGAAATCGGTTTAGCAGCCGAATCGGGTTCTGCACGGGCGGCGGCGCAAGGTCGGTACTTTGGTTTGGGTGGCACATCGGCTCGGTGGGGTGGGCAAGTGCTGTTTTTTGATGAAAGAGACAATCCTTTGAAACAGCGTGAATGGGATACAATTGTGGATATTAACAACCAATATCGCCGTATAGTCCTTCAAAAAGTCTTAGGCAATGTGCCAAAAATAGAGACTTTGATGAATGATAAAGGCAATGAAAAAACAGGTATTTGGCTTAAATATGCCAAACGCAATATGTTCAAAGCCTTGAATAAGACGCATTTATCGGCAGTTAATATTCTTAAAAACCAACGTGTTATAGATTTTGTTTTTGAAAACATGACGATTAGAGGCGTTGTTTGTGAAAATACTGAGGGGTCTAAAATGACTGTCGAAGCCGATATTTTTTACCTCACCGCAGGAGCGATTGAGTCTTGTCGTTTGCTTTTAGATGTGAATGAAAAACAAGGTTTTATTACCTCAAAAGATTTGGGCAAACACTATGGCGACCATTTATCGGTTGAATTATTCAGAATTGAGCATCGTCCTTTTATTGATAATACTGATTTTTTGCCGCGTTTTGTAAAAGGCAGTATGGTGACAAAACGGTGGGTTGTAAAGGACAAAACGGGCCGGGTTGGCTTTGCACATCCTGTTTTGAACAAAGAAGTGAAGGTGTTTACGTCTATAAAACAGCTACTTTTTGGGAAACAAAAAATGGATTTTAGCATCAAAGATGTGTTTGAAGGTTTAGAATTTCTCATTCGTTTTGCTTTCAATGTCTTGATTTTGAAGAAAATGTATGCTCATCGCAATATTTGGAGTTTGCAATTAGAGATGGAACAGGCATTTCCAAATAATAACAGCATCAGTTTGGCGGAGCAAAAAGACAAATTTGGTCAGCGTGTTGCTCGTCTGAATTGGCAAGTTTCGGAAAGCGACCGCAAAGCGATTAATGATGTAAAAGCCTATTTACAACAAAAATTAGACGCAGAAAACATTAAATACACGGTTGTTTATGACCCCAATATTGAAGGGACAAAGATAGAAGACGTGTATCATCCATCTGGTTTTATCCGTTTGGGGCATGATGAAAATGCGGTTTTAGATACAAATTGCCGTGTCAAAGGCATAGAAAATCTCTATCATTTTTCAACAGCAATGTTTCCAAGTGTTAAGTCAGCAAGTCCAACGGCGGCGGCTTTTTGTTTTATTGAACATCATTTGGAAACGGTTTTTCCAAGTTTGAAAACCAAACAAAAGCCTGCTCAGAAACGTGTTAAAGCCCAATAGTTATTTATACGATGAATGATAATCAACAAGTTAAGGTGCGTCTATTTTTTCGCCGAGCGAACCCAACGGGGAATGTGAGTATTGAAAATTCGTTTGAATCCATGCTGACCCGTTTTCCGAAAAATAGTCGTTTTCGATTAGATGTTTTTACATCTTCTTTTTACAGCAAAGGCTTTTTGCCGCGCTTGAAAGCGATTTTGGAAGTGCGTCGAAATAGAACAGATATTAATCATATCACAGGCGATACCAATTTTTTCGCCTTGGGATTGCCGCATCACAATACGGTTTTGACGATACACGATTGTGGTTTGTTAGACGGTAAGAATGCTTTGGCTCGATGGATTTTATCCGCTTTTTGGCTTAAAATACCTATAAAACAGTGTAAAATACTGACAGTGGTTTCAGAAGCGACCAAGCAAGATGTTCTAAGATTGACCCATTGTTCTCCTGATAAAGTAGTTGTTATCCCAACAGTTATCAAATCGGGCTTCTCTTATAATCCAAGAGATTTCAACAAAAACTATCCGACATTTTTACACATAGGTAATTCACCCACCAAAAACTTGGTGCGTCATGTGGCAGCTTTGTCGGGTTTGCCTTGTCGGTTACACGTCATTGGTCAGATTTCGGAATCGGAAATAGATATGCTTAAAAATGAAGGCATTGACTACACAATCAGTATCAATTTGACCAATGAACAAATGCACAATGCCTACCAAGAAGCCGATGTGTTGTTGTTTTGCTCAACACTCGAAGGTTTTGGGATGCCGATTTTAGAAGCGCAAACAGTCGGGAGAGTGGTCATAACGAGTAATGTTTCGTCTATGCCCGAAGTAGCAGGCAACGGAGCGTGTTTGGTTGACCCCCTCAGTATTGCGGACATTCGGAAAGGTATTGAGCGTGTTTGGCATGATGATACTTATCGCAATGCGTTGATTGATAACGGTTTAAAAAATATTCACCGCTTCAATTCTGAAACGGTTGCAGAGCAGTACGAAGCTGTTTATGAAAAAATACTGAGGGGCACAACCTCATAAAACCTTGAACGCCTGTGTTGAATAGCGGGTATTTTAATCCTTATATCGGAGAAAAATCTAAATGAACCGATTCGCAACATGACCAATGAGATTTTTGTCCTACGGGCTCAAAAAAAAAAAAATTAACTGTTAACCACCCTCTCAGTATTTCGCAAAGAACAAACCTATTTTTTTAAATCTTAATTCTTTACAACATGATAATTCTCGGACTTAACGCCTTTCATGGCGACTCATCAGCCTGTATTTATAAGAATGGTGTCCTCATCGCGGCGACCGAAGAGGAACGTATCCGTCGCCACAAACACTGGGCAGGTTTGCCAACAGAATCCATCAAATTCTGCTTGAAAGAAGCGGGTATTACCTTAGGCGATGTGGATTATATCACCATTTCCCGCGACCCCAAAGCTAAGTTGGGTGAAAAAATTCTTTACTCACTGAGCAACATCTTTACGTTGAAATCAATAGGGGCAAGGGCAAAAAATTCTGTCACTATCAAAAATTTGAAGAAAGAAATAGCCGAACGGCTCAATTTTGACATTCGTTATGTCAAAGCACCTATTTATTATGTAGAGCATCATCGGAGTCACATGGCTTCGTCTTTCATGGTGTCTCCCTTCGATGAGTGCGCTATTCTTTCAATAGACGGTTTCGGTGATTTCAGTTCAACGATGCGCGCAGTTGGACATGGCAATAAGATAAAAGTGCTTGACAGTGTTTCGTATCCGCATTCTTTGGGCGTATTTTACACGGCTTTTACGCAACTTTTGGGCTTCCCGCATTATGGTGATGAGTATAAAGTTATGGGTTTAGCACCCTATGGCACACCTAAATATGTAGAAGAAGTACACCGTGCTATTCGCTTAAAACCCAATGGGCTTTTTGAACTCAATCCAAAGTTCTTTGCTCATTTCAAAACAGGTATTCAGATGTCTTGGGAAGGTGGTGACCCACATATCAGTACCTTGTATTCCGATTATATGGAGTCCACTTTTTGCGCTGTCAGAAAGAAAAACGAGCCTTTGACCCAATATCATAAGGATTTGGCGGCTTCCGTTCAGAGAGTATGTGAAGAAGTTGTGTTTTATATGCTCAATGACTTATATGATAAAACGAAGTTTGAAAATGTTTGTATCACTGGCGGTGTCGCTCAAAACTCTGTTTGCAACGGTAAAATTACGTCTTTTACGAAGTTTAAAAACGTTTTTGTCCCTCCTGCAGGGCATGATGCAGGCACAAGTGTTGGGTCTGCGTTGTTTTTACAACATCAAATACTCAATATGCCACGCCCAATTTTCAAACATCAAGCCTATACAGGTGCTAAATTTGACAATGAAGCCATTAAAGCGATTCTCGTAGGTCGTAACATTGAATTTGAAGAATTACAAGACGCCGAATTGATGGACACCGTTACGGATTGTTTAATTGGTGGTGGTGTTGTCGGCTGGTTTCAAGGACGTGCAGAATTTGGCCCTCGTGCTTTGGGCAATCGCTCAATTTTGGTTGACCCACGGCGTGCCGATGCGAAGGATATACTCAATGCGAAAATTAAACGTCGTGAGAGTTTCAGACCTTTTGCACCTTCAATTTTAGCGGAATTCGTATCCGATTATTTTGAAATAGATGACAATGCGCCTTTCATGGAAAAGGTTCTGCCTATCAAAAAAGAAAAACACGCTTTGATTCCTGCGGTCACACATGTGGACGGTACGGGGCGTTTGCAGTCGGTGAGTCATGAGGACAACCCCCGTTACTACAATTTGATTCATAATTTCTATAAAAAAACGGGAGTGCCGATTTTGGTCAATACGTCTTTCAATGAAAATGAACCCATTGTCAACTCCCCAGAACATGCCTTAGAATGTTATTTGCGGACGAGTATGGATATGCTCGTTTTAGAAAATATTATGATTCGACGGACAGAGTCAAATGGCGTTGCGAGTGCTAAAAAGCAGCAGTCAAATACTTCCGTTTTACAATAATCAATCTTTTGAAAATGAAAAAAACAACGGTTTTTTTATGCCTTTTTGCGCTTATTCAAGGAGTAACAGCTCAAAATAAACAGGAACTAAGCCATTCTATCAGCGGTAGTTCCCCCCCTCAGTATCATAACTCTTTGATGAGGATTGATTACAGTCTTTTGTATTTTGATGCCAATATTGGGTATTTACCTAAAAACGATAATGCTTCATGGGCAGCTAAAATCAGCGGCGGATATTGCTTCAACGAGCAATCCGCTGTTGGTATTGGTTTAGGGATTTTTGGGAGAGAGCATATTTTCAAAAGAACAGGTATTGGTTTAGGTTTTCAGTACCGCCACAATTACCCTAAACGTTTGATTGTCAAAGCGGAGTTTGGGTATTTGCTTAAACATGAGATACACGACGGCTCTTTAGATAGAGATATGGTTTATATCGCTCAACATTCAAAGCCTGTTTATTTTCAAGTGGAAGCACACTGGCGTTTGTGGCGTTCATTGACATTAGGCATTGCGGCGGTGCAATCTGGTGACCTCTATTTCAAACGATATATTGATGAAACACATATTACTCAAGACCTATGGCGCATCAATGCTTTAACTATTCAATTGGGGTTTATTTTTAATTAGTTTTTTACCCTAAATAGATAAAAGAATCGAGAGAATGAAAGAATGTTTTTTTATTGTGAAAAAGTGTATATTTTTGTTTAAACTAATATAAGCTATTAATTATCATCATGCAAAGTAATTTATATGAACAAATATCAATTCTTACGGATATGCATTTTTGCCTGTTTTATATCTTGTCAAAATCAAGAAACTATTGGGACAACGGCTAACAGTCAAAAAGTGTTGATTGCCTCACAACCACAAAACATTACCTATCAAATCATTGCGGGTTCTGATAACACATTTGGCTACGATATTTCTGTTGACGGTAAAAAATACATACATCAACCTTTCATCCCGGGTCTATCAGGTATAAAAGGCTTCAAATCAGCAGAACAAGCTGAAAAAGTTGCCCTCTTTCTCATCGAAAAAATGAAAAAAGGCGAAACTCGACCGAATATATCACCGGCCGAACTTCACCAATTGGGTGCTTTTTGATAAGTAAACATTTAATTTAATTCAGCAAATAATAAATTTATTCTCAAATGAAAATCTTGAATACTATTCTGTCCATTGGGTTATTTATGAATACAGCATATTCAGCGCCTTTATGGAGTTCGCTAAACAACTTCGGTGGTGGCGTTCGTTTTGGAGCTGCCGTCTTTGTTATAAACGGTTTAGGTTATGTTGGGACAGGTAATAAGGGCACAACAAATATCAATATCGCCGCCGATGATTTCTGGAGATTTGACCCAACAACTGGGACTTGGACTTCAATTGCATCTTTTGGCGGCGGTGCAAAAATCAATCAGGTTGCCTTCGTCATTGCTAATGAAGGATATGTGGGGGTGGGCAATAACAGTCCTGAATTGTGGAAATACACACCTACTTCAAACATGTGGACGAAGATGACCTCTCTGCCCTTCAACCCACAATATCAAGGCACTGCTTTTGCTATTGGGGCAAAAGGTTATTTTCGTGATGGCGAAAGCGCAACCATGTTGGCTAAAACATCTTTCTGGGAGTATGATCCTGCTGTGGGTGTAGGTGGCACATGGACGCAAAAGAAGGACTTGGAATCTGGAATGAACGGTATTGTATTACGGGGCAGTGCTGGTTTTGCGATTAATGGCAAAGGTTATATTGGTGCGGGTTTAGATGGAGGCAGTCAAAACATTAAAGACTTTTATGAATATACACCTGGTCCTGGACTAAATGGCGGTTCTTGGACTCAAGTAGCTCCTATAGGAGGCTCAACACGCATCAATACAGTTTCATTTGCTACCAGCACAAAAGGTTATGTGGGCTTAGGCTACCACGCAATGTCTGAACCTGAATTTAAGGAAATTTGGGTATTTGACCCAACAGTAGGCTCGCCTTTAGGTACATGGTCAAAATTGCCTCTTGATTTCCCAGACACAAAACGTTCTCAAGCTGTTGGTTTTGCGGTCGGTCAAAATTTGTATATTGGTACAGGAAATTACACCTTCGAAGACCCGGGATATTCAGATTTTTGGCAATACAGTCCTACGGGAGAATCCGTCCTTCCTGTTGAGTTAACCACGATAAATGCTACTGCAGACCTGCCTCACGAACACGTTGATGTCAATTGGCAAACCGCTACAGAACAGCAAACTGCTTATTTTGTCATAGAAAGACAAAGCAAAACGAGTAATCAGTTTGAAGAAATTGGTCGCATTAAAGGCGCGGGAAACAGTGCTAAAACATTGACTTACAAGTTTATAGACGAAAAACCTAAATATGGTATCAGTTATTACCGATTGAGATTGGTCGATACTGATAGCAAGACGACGTATTCCAAAGCCGTTAGCGTTTCGTACAAAGGCGGAGCAAAAATCAAAGTATTCCCAACTTACACTGATGGGTATATTACCATTGAAAATAGCGATACACCCGTCGATGGCGTTTATGTTTGGAATACAGCGGGTCAATTGATGTTACAAGCCAAACAAACTCAATTGGATTTATTCAATTTGCCAAGCGGTATGTATCTCGTACAAGTGAAAGCAGGGAGCGAAACATTTGTTCAGAAAGTTACCAAAATGTAAAGCGTCAATTCGATAGAAATAGAGAAATATTACTATTAAGTATCATCATAGCGTCATAAGCCTTTTATTAGGTTTATGACGCTTTTTTTTTAATTTTGGAACTAAATTTCAAAATCCTAACCATCACAAAAATCAGCATCAACCAGTGATTCAATTTATTCTCAATAATAAAAGTATTCAAACGGACTTACCTCAGGGCATGACCGTCCTCGATTTTGTCCGTTATCAAAAGCAATTGATGGGGACTAAAATCGGTTGCCGCGAAGGCGATTGTGGCGCATGTACTGTCCTCGTTGGCGAATTATCAAATGCGGGCGAGGTTGTTTATCGCTCCATGACATCGTGTTTATTGCCTTTGGCAAACATTCAAAACAAACATGTTGTCACGGTTGAGGGCATCAATCAGCAGGAAGGACTAACGCCAATCCAATCGGCATTGGTTGAAGAAAATGGGACGCAATGTGGTTTTTGTACCGTCGGTTTTGTCATGTCTCTCACGGGTTTTTGTTTGAATACTGAGGGGTCTGCCATCGCTGCCATTGACGGCAATATTTGTCGCTGCACGGGCTATAAATCCATTGAACGGGCGGCAAAACGTTTGACAGATTTAGTCAATCAAAAAGAAAAAGGGCAAACGACACTCGGATTTGCCATTGATAATCAAATAGTTCCATCTTATTTTTCAACCATAAAATTAAAATTAGTTGAGTTAAATAAGCATAAACGAGTTGATACGCCGACTCATAATATTGTCGGTGGAGGTACAGATTTATACGTTCAGAAGCACGATGAAATGCCACATATCCTTTCCAAACCGCTTTTTGATGACAAAATACTGAGGGGGGTAAAATGGGAAAATGGTTGGTTCTCAATCGGTGCATCAGCAACTGTTTCAGACCTTAAACAATCGCCTGAGATGAATGCGGCGTTTCCAAATTTGCAAAAACACTTAAAACTCGTCAGTTCAACGCCTATTCGCAATATGGCGACAATAGGAGGCAACCTCGTCAATGCTTCGCCCATTGGCGATATGACGGTTTTTCTTTTAGCTTTAAATGCCACGATTTCTCTGAAAAATGAAGAAGGTGAGGTGCGTGAAATCGCCTTAAAAGACTTTTATCAAGGCTATAAAACGCTGGACAAAACAGCGGATGAAATCCTCACAAGCATCCGTTTTCATCAGCCCGATGGTCATAGTTTTTTCAATTTTGAAAAGGTCTGTAAACGCACACACTTGGATATTGCGAGCGTCAATACGGCGATTTCCTTGAAAACAGAAGAAAATACAATTATTGAAGCACACGTAGCCGTCGGCGGAGTCGCACCGATTCCTTTGTATTTGTCCAAAACGTCTGATTTCTTAAAAAATAAAGAAATGACTGAGGGGGTCATTTTAGAAGCGCATGACATCTTGCAAACTGAAATTAGCCCGATTTCAGATGTTCGTGGCTCGGCAGATTATAAACGATTATTGGCAAGGCAGCTTTTTAAGGCGCATTTTGTCATGTTTTTTGCAACTTAGGGACATTAACTTAATTGGCAATCAGTTGAAAATCAACGTTTTGCATATTCATCATTCAACATTTATAATTCATCATTTCCTTAACTACTTCAACGGTTCTGCTCTTTCCAAAAAGTCAGTTGCCAAATATTTATTGTCTTTATTAATATACCAAAGACGGCGGCGTGGAATTTTCATCTTTTGCACCTCAATCAATCCTTCACAGACGATAAACTCACCATCATTCGGCTCTCGGTTGTGGTAAAAACGGTAGCCTTCCATGGCAAAAGTCGTTGGATTGATGTAAAAAAGCCATGAATCCTTGCCGACTTGAGCCTCATAATCGACTTTCAAAACCAAATATGTTTTGCCATTGAACGTATCACTTTTCACTTCATCAGCGACTTTTGTTCCTGCATCACGCAGTTTCATAGGCAAACCAAAGAGGTAGGTGTAGTAATCACGTTGCCGCTTGATACGGTCTGCTGCCAAACGATATTTTTTTTGGTCGCCATCGCTGACCGTCGTTTGACCATCAATTTTCCACGAAGCAACGGTATCTAACATGATACGTTCAATCAATTTGCCATCAGTTATGTTCGCATGACGGAAATAACTTCTGCGATTGTCGAAATCAAGCGTCACAGAGTCAGGTCTATTCGGTGATTCTGTTCGCAACAAAAAACGTTGATTGAGTTTTGACCAATTGCCTTTTGGGTCATGGAAATGAATGGTTTTGTCAAGCAATACTTTGCCCGCTATTTGTGCCGAAGAAGGACAAGAAAGGTAGAAAAGAAGGAAAATGACGTGAAATTTTTTCATAAATTGGCTGTTTTTGATGTAAAGATATAGAAAACGCTTATAAAAATTATTCTTTCTTCAAAGTTCATAGGAAAGAGTATTTACCGAATATATTTTGTTAATGTCCAATTTTATTTTTGTTCATGCAAAAATAAGGCTTAAATTATCCTGTTTTTTAGGTCAAACATCATTCAGAAAACAAACCACTTAGAACAAAATGTATTTAGCACCTTTAAATTTCGACCGCTTTTTTGAGCGTATTTTTCAAGATACGACCATTGCCAAACAATTTCTCGAAGATTTTTTAGATGTGGCCATCGAAGAAATCACACCATTGCCTCGCAAAAATAAACTGACAGACGATGCTGCTTTTGTCGAATTTGATTATCGCTGCAAAATAGAGGGTAGGTATGTGATTTTAGACATGCAACAATGGTATAAAGCCGATGTAGTAAGACGTTTTTATCTGTATTCATGTAACAATACGTCCTTGCAATTAGAAAGTTTGTCCGCTATTATTATTCCGACAACGAAAGGAACAGTCTATAAAACGAAGGATTATAGCCAAATTTTGCCCGCCATAACCATTGTTTGGATGGCAGATGACGGTTTAGGATTCATTGAAGATATGGTCGTTTATGCAACGACTCCTGAAATTTTGTCTTCTTTTATTCTTGACAATAGCCTTTGGCATACCGATAATATAGAAAAACTCTTTAATGAACGTCAAAGGATTTTAAAGATAGTGGACAACAACCATAAAAATCTCAAGTTTTTATCTGAAAATAGGCTTATTTTTGCTTTTCAGAAGAACATTGTGAAAAATAAAAAAATGGAAAAATATTTCCTCTGGTTCGATTTTGCACAACTTACAAAGAATCCCGACAATAAAGCATCTGATTTTGAATCATATCGTGATAAACCAATATTCTCATTAGTCATGGAAAAATTAAAAACATCAGAATTTAACACAGACGATTTTCAGTACATCACTGATTATCCAGAGTATCTCATAGGCTTGGAAAACTATAACAAGAAGCTGCGGCGAGAGTTTGAAGCAGAAATGGTGCCTATTTATGAAAAACGTATGGCGCACTTAGAAAAACAAGTTGAGAAACGGATAGAAAAACAAGTAGCTCTGAAAACACAGCAATTTGAACATACGATTTTAGTCACTATTAAAAAATGCTTGATGCGTGGTGACTCCGAAAAAGACATCATGGATTTTTTGGAAATGGATAACGAAACTCTGCAACACTATCTCAATTTGTTGTCCGACAAAACCAAAAACTAAATATCTGCTTTTTCTGCCCAATTCATGGTTTAAAGCCATAAATTGGGCAGTTTCTAAATAACCCTTTCTCAAACATGAAAAATATAGACGCTATAAATCACGTCCGTGGTGAATCCATTTACCTCGACGATATTCCGTTGCAGCAAGGCACTTTGTTTGCGGCTGTTTATGATTCGCCCGTTGCCCATGGTGTTTTGACGGAAATTGACGTTCAAAATGCCAAAAATACTGAGGGGGTCGTCCGTGTCATTACGGCTAAGGATTTGATAGGTGAGAACCAAATCGGCGGCATCATTCCCGATGAACCGTTGTTGGCAGATGGTCATGTGCATTTTCAAGGTATGCCCATTGTTTTGGTCCTTGCAGAAACGGAGGAGGCCGCGAGGGCAGCCGTAAAAAAGATAAAAGTAGAAATTGAACCACTCGACATCATCACCGACCCTCGTGTGGCATTTGCCAAAAATGAGTTGATAATCCCACCAAAGGCCTTTAAACTCGGAGATACTGAGGGGGTGTTTCCTACTTGCCCACATATTTTCAAGGGAAGAGCCGATGTAAACGGTCAAGAGCATTTGTACATTGAAACGCAAGGCGCATACACGTTGCCTACTGAGGGTGGCGGTTTGAAGGTCTATTCTTCGACACAAGGCCCAACGGCAGTACAACGTGCTGTCGCAAAAGTAACGGGTTTGCCCATGCACCAAATTGAGGTGGACGTTACACGGCTTGGCGGTGGTTTTGGCGGCAAAGAAGATCAAGCCAATGCGTGGGCTGCCCTTTGTGCGGTGGGTACGCAGTTGACAAAACGCCCTGTTAAATACAGTCTCAACCGCATGGAAGACTTACGCATGACGGGTAAACGGCATCCATATAGTGCTGATTATCAAATTGGTTTAGATGAAGACTTAAAAATAGTGGCTTATGAAGTGACGTTTTATCAAAACGCAGGTGCAGCAGCCGATTTGTCGCCTGCCGTCTTGGAACGGACGCTTTTTCATTGCACCAATGCCTATTTTGTGCCCAATGTCTCGGCAACGGCTTATAGTTGTCGCACCAATTTGCCACCAAATACAGCGTTTCGAGGCTTCGGCGGACCGCAAGGTATGTTTGTTATGGAATCGGCTATTGCTCATGCTGCGGAAGCGTTGGGCGTTGACCCCTCAGTTATCCAACAAAAAAACCTCTTAAAAACAGGTGACGAGTTTCCTTATGGGCAGAAAGCAGAAAGCGAAGCAGAAACAACTTGGCAAGCCGCAAACGCTCATTTTGACTTTGAAAATACACGAAAAGAGGTTGATTTATTCAATAAACAAAATACCTACACTAAGAAAGGTTTGGCTTTTATGCCTATTTGTTTTGGTATTTCTTTTACAAAAACATTGATGAATCAAGCGCGGGCGTTGGTGCATGTTTATACGGACGGCTCGGTAGCTGTGTCAACAGGTGCAGTGGAAATGGGGCAGGGGGTGAATACTAAAATTGCGCAAGTGGCGGCACAAGTCTTTCAAATTCCGATTGAAAAAATAAAAGTTCACTCAACCAATACCTTGCGAATTGCCAATACATCGCCTTCTGCGGCTTCTGCGACGGCAGATTTGAACGGCAAAGCGACCTTGATGGCTTGTGAGAAAATCATGGAACGATTGTTCGATACAGCCTATGATGTATTAGACGGCATTTACTTTTCATCGGATTTGACCTATAAAAACGGCTTTTTTTATGTTAAAAATAAGAAAACGGACTTAGATTTCTTGAAAGTTGTCAATGAGGCTTATCTCAGACGCGTCAATTTGTCGCATCATGCGCACTATGCGACCCCCTCAGTAAATTTCGATTGGACGACTGCCAAAGGGCATCCGTTTTCCTATCATGTTTACGGCACGGCGGCGGTGGGTGTGACGGTGGATTGTCTGCGCGGCACTTATGATATTGACTTTGTAAAGGTGGTGCACGACTTTGGTTCAACAATGAATACAGCGATTGATTTTGGACAAATCGAAGGCGGCATCGTGCAAGGCATCGGTTGGATGACAATGGAAGAACTCGTTTATGACGATAAAGGTAAACTGCGTTCAAATGCTCTTTCGACCTACAAAATACCTGATATTTACAGTGTTCCGAAGGAAATAAGCATCATTCCGTTGGAAACAGAGAGAGAAAATTTAGCGATTTTTAACTCAAAAGCCGTTGGTGAACCGCCGTTGATGTATGGCATTGGGGCGTATTTTGCGATTCGAGATGCGGTCAAAGCGTTTGGTAGCACCCCCTCAGTATTTGACGCACCTTTTACGGCTGAAAAGGTTTTGATGAGTTTGTACAAAAAGGTATAAAAATGATTGTTATTTGATTTGTACAACAAAAAAATATAAAATTAGAAACTTTTTTGTTTGCTTTCTGAAACATATTTTTGTACTTCAAAATAATACATTATGAATCAAAATGATAAAATTGTCCTCTTCCAAGAGAAACAAATTCGGCGCGTTTGGTACGATGAACAATGGTATTTTGCTGTGGTGGACGTACTGGCAGTCTTAACAGAAAGCCAAAATCCGTCTGTTTATTGGCGTGTTTTGAAAAAAAGGTTGACGGATGAAGGTGCAAATGAAACCGTTTCAAATTGTAACGGTTTCAAAATGCGGGCGGCTGATGGTAAAATGCGCTTAACGGATTGCCTTGATACTCAAAATCTATTGCGTATTATTATGTCCGTTCCTTCGCCCAAAGCAGAGCCTTTCAAACAGTGGCTTGCACAGGTTGGGCGAGAACGAATAGAAGAAATTGAAAACCCAGAATTGGGCATTGAACGCATCAGAGAAACTTATCTTTTGAAAGGATATTCAAAAGAATGGATTGATGGACGTATAAAAAGCATACATATTCGTAAACAACTGACTGACGAATGGCAGCGACGCGGTGTGAAAATCGGTCAAGAATATGCTATTTTGACCTCTGAAATTTCAAAAGCGACTTTTGGCTTGACTCCCTCCGAATATAAAGATTTAAAAAGCCTTAGAAAAGAAAATCTGCGTGACCACATGACTAATTTGGAGCTTATTTTTACGATGTTAGGTGAGGAAGCAACAAGGCGTATTGCGGTGACTGATAAAGCAAATGGCTTCTCTGAAAATCATAAGGCGGCACAAAAAGGCGGAAAGTCAGCAGGTACGGCACTTGAAAATTTTGAAAAAACATCGGGTGAAAAAGTCATTACTTCTGATAATTTTGTTCAACAAATAAAGGCAGCACAAAACAAAAAGCCATTACAACTTGAAGGTGATTCTGAATGAGTAAAGAACTGAATTTTTGGCAATTCATTGACAATCAATTAAATAGCTACGAAAAAGCCCTGCTGCTTGTTGTCGTTGACAGCACTGGCAGCAGTCCAGGGCGGCAAGGCTTCAAAATGGCTATCAATACTGAGGGGGTACTTTGTGGCTCAATCGGTGGCGGCATTATGGAAATAAAATTGGTGGAATTAGCCAAAGACCTTTTGCAAAAAGAAAACGATGTTGCTTTTTTAAAAAAACAAATACACCACAAAAATGTACCGCACGACCAAAGCGGTATGATTTGCTCAGGCGAGCAAACGATTTTGTTTTATACCCTCAAAAAAACGGATTTGCCAACGGTTAAACGCCTTGTTTTTTGTTTGGAAAATGCCTTGCCGATTGTTTTGAAAATGACCCCTCACTGTTTTCAAGTCTTTGAAAATCACACACTTAGCTCTCCTTTTAATTTTGTTTTTATAGACGAAAGGGATTTTGTCTATACGGAAAATATAGGTTTTAAAAATGAGCTCTACATCATTGGTGGCGGTCATTGTGCTTTGGCATTGTCTGAATTGATGTCTAAAATGGATTTTTGCATTCACCTTTTTGATGACCGTTCTGACTTGAATACCTTGGAGAAAAATAGGTTTGTGCATCAAAAACATCTTGTTGATTATAGTGACATTGGGGCGTATATTCCTTCGGGCAATAATGTGTATGTTGTTGTTATGACGGTGGGTTATCGGACAGATGCGCTTGTTTTGCGGCAACTTTTGGATAAAAAATTGCGCTATTTAGGTGTTTTGGGTAGTGCTACTAAGATGGAGACATTGTTGGATAGCCTTGAAAATCAAGGCGTTACGAATCAAGGTGTTACGAGCGATTTACTGAGGGGTATCCATACGCCGATTGGTTTGAATATCAATAGTAAAACGCCAGAGGAAATTGCAGTGAGTATTGCGGCGGAAATTATTAAAGTGAAAAACGAAAAGTGAAAAATACTGAGGGGGTGTTTTTCACTTTTCGTTTTTTACTGTTCACTTATTATTTTTCAGTTGGCACAACAGGCATCACAATCCGGCCCATATTCATTTGACGACAAAGGTTATTGAAGTCATCAATACTTTTTTGGATAGCGGCTTGTTCAATTTGCCGTTTTTGCCAAACGGAATTGAGTTCAGACAACCGTTGTTTTTGACCGTCGGTCACATAAGGTGTATTGACATCGAGTTCTCCTTTGATGAAAAAATAATCGGCATTCAATTTATTTTCAAAATTGATAACATCGTCGTTTGACTGCGATTTGGGCTGAATGAGCTCATTTTCCCAAGTATTTATCTGCTCAACAATCTTTTTTCCTTGCTCATTTACCGATTTCATATCAGGTTTTTCTTTTATCATCTCCATGAAATCATTGATTTGCTTACGAGCTTGGCGGGTTTGATTGACGTTGTTGTGGATGTCTTTGATACTTTTGTCAATCTCTCCAAGTGTCTGCTCTTGTGCGGCATAATCGGCAGCAGAGTAGCTGAGACGCGGGTCAGGCAGAATGGTGATCATGACCGTTTTTTCCACATCACCCATTTTCAAACGAGCTTGATAGTTGCCTGGAACGACTTTGCGTCCGTCATAACTGCCTTCAACCATAACATTTGGCACACTTGGTAAGGTTTCATAACGCATATCCCAGACAAAACGATTCAAGCCAGCCTTCATCGAAAGCGTCGGTTCTGCTGATGGCCCACCGACAAAAGTGACAAATTTTGGGTTTGTTTTGCTTGAATAACTGCGCACAAGTTGCCCTTTTTCTGTAAAAATATCCAAGCTTAAAACAGCTGTCGTATCCGTTTTTTCAGGCAATTGATAATATAAAACGACGCCACTGGCTGGATTTGTTCCTGCAAAACCGCCGCGCCCGAGTTGGGTTTTGTTGTCATCATCACCATTCTTATCCAGCGAACTACTCGATGAAGTACGGTAAGTATCCTCAGGTTTGAAAAAAGTGAATTCGTCAGTTTTGGCATATTGGCGAACCAATCCCAAGTCGTCGAGTATCCAAAATGCCCGACCAGAAGTGGCTGCAATCAAGTCGCTTTTGTGTATTTTTAGGTCTGTAATAGGGCAAATCGGCAAATTTCGTTGGAACGGCTGCCACAATTCACCGCCATTGAAAGAGAGATATAAGCCTAATTCTGTACCGCAAAACAACAAGTCCTTCCGTTCATTGTCCTGTCGAACCACGCGGGTAAATGCGCCATTTGGAATGCCGTTATTGAGTTTTGTCCACGTTTTTCCGTAGTCTGTGGTCTTGAATAGGGATGGGGTGAAGTCGTTGAATTTATAACGTGTCGTTGCGATAAAAGCCGTTCCTTTGTCGTGTGGCGACACCTCGATGCTGTTGATAAGGCACTCTTCCAAGCCTGCGGGCGTGACATTTGACCATGTTTTGCCACTGTCGCGGGTCAAATGCACCAACCCATCGTCGCTGCCTGACCACATCACACCGTTTTCGAGAGATGACTCAATGAGATAAGCAATCGTCCCGTAGTTCTCACCACCTGCGCCTTCATTGGTGTAAGGCACGCCGCTAAAACCCATTTTAGTCGTATCGTGTCGCGTCAAATCGGGCGAAATGATTTGCCACGATTTACCCATATCCGCCGTTTTGAACACCTTATTTCCTGCATGATAATAGGTATTTGGCTCGTGTTGTCCATAAATCATCGGCGCATTCCAGTTGAAACGGTAGGTCATATCCTTTGGCGGTTTCGCTAGATACTGAACGGGGGCGACCATCACGCCTTTGCTTTCATCCGTTTCAGTGTCCAAAATCTCAACCGTTCCTTGATAACTCCCGCCCATAACGTAGCGTGGATTGTTGGGGTCGAAAGCGGGAAAAGCACTCTCGCCACCTGCCGTAGAAGTCCAATCTTTATCCGAAATACCGCCACTTGAAGTATTTCTACTCAAAATCATCACCGATGTATTGTCTTGTTGACCGCCATAAATGCGGTATGGAAAGCGGTTGTCGGCATTGATGCGATAGAATTGAGCTGTCGGTTGATTGCTTTGCAACGACCACGTTGAACCACCATTAAATGTCACTGCACCGCCGCCGTCATTGGCATTGGCGATGTTTTTATTGTTTGTTGGGTTTATCCAAAAACCATGATGGTCGCCATGCGTACCGCTCAAACGCGACCACGTTTTGCCGCCATCAATGGACTTCATGATAGATGTATTCAAGACGTAAACGGTGTTTTCGTTCTGTGGGTCGGCAAAAATTTCTGTATAATACCAAGCACGTTGCACCAAACCATGGTCTTTACTGCTTCGATTCCATGATTTACCCCCGTCAGTAGAGACGAAAACGCCACCTTTTTCTGCCTTCGAATCGGACTCAATAACGGCATATACGCGTTCAGGATTTGCCCTCGAAACAGAAATACCTATTTTCCCAAGCTCGGTTGGTAAGCCTTTTTCAAGGCGTATCCATGTTTCACCTGCATCCGTTGACTTCCACAAACCGCTGCCTTTGCCGCCACTTCGGACTTCCCAAGGTGTGCGGCGGTAATCCCACATCGCCGCGTAAAGGATGCGTGGATTGGTGATATCCATGCTCAAATCCACACAACCCGTGTTTTCGTCCACATAAAAAATCTTTTTCCAAGTCGTGCCACCGTCTGTTGACTTATAAATGCCCCGATCTTCTGTTGCGCCATGAATCGCACCTTGCGCTGCGACATAGACAATATCAGGATTTTTAGGGTCAATAGAGATGCCTGCAATGTGTTTTGTGGCATCTAAACCCATCTTTTTCCATGTTTTGCCTGCATCTGTTGATTTATACACGCCATCGCCGTAAGAACTCATCACGCCACGCGGCGGGTGTTCGCCCATGCCGACATACACGACGTTAGCATCAGATTCTGCAACAGCAACAGCACCGACTGAACCTGTTTTGAAAAAGCCATCGGAGGTATTTTGCCATGTCAGACCCGCGTCTTCGGTTTTCCATAAGCCACCACCCGTTGTTCCTGCATAGTAAACGAGCGAATTGTTGATGACACCGCTAATCGTCACAGCACGACCACCGCGGAAAGGTCCGATATTGCGCCATCTCATGGGCTTGAAATAGGTGTTTAAGTCAGTTGATACTGAGGGGGAGGGTGTTGATTTACTAATTGTTTTTTGAGCAGATATACTGCCAAACAAAAACAGGCAGAATGCCATTGAGTAGAATTTTTTCATAAATAATTTGGATTGATTTTGATGAATAAAGCTTAGGGTTCAAAAGTAAAACAAAAGCATTAATTTTTATCACGTATTGGATACATTTGAAGTATCCTTTACGATATGTTATTAAAAAAAGCCGCTTCGAATGTCTCGAAACGGCTTTTTAATGAAAATACTGAGGGGGTGCATTTTTCACTTTTCGTTTTTCACTTACAACTCCCGAATCCAAATATTGCGGTAGCTTACTTCATTGCCATGGTTTTGCAATTTAATAGCACCTTTACCATGAGCGACGTTTTTAGGCGCGCCGATGTATTCTGTTGAACCTTGAATGACGGTGGCGTTTTGAACGACGATGCCATTGTGCAACACCGTGACCGTTGCCGCCTTTTCCAATGAGCCATTTCTGCGGAAATGCGGTGCGGTGTAAATGATGTCGTAACTGTTCCATTCACCCATCACGCTGCAAGCATTTGCCATCGGCGGGGTTTGTTTGTAGAGAGAACCTGCTTGACCGTTAGTGTAGGTTTTGTTTTTATAGCTGTTCAAAACCTGTACTTCGTAGCGTTCTTGAAGGAAAATGCCCGAATTTCCCTTGCGTTGACCCGTTAAAGTGTCTGGTTCAATCGGTGAACGCCATTCGACGTGCAGTTGACAATCACCATATAGTTTTTTTGTTTTGATGTCACCCGTTCCTTTTTTGACTGTCATCGAACCGTCGCTGTTCAATGTCCACCTAACAGGTTTCCCTTCTGCTGTGTAATCACGTCCAATCACACGGCTTTTGTCCATTGTCCATTTGACGGCTGAACCGTCCACATCTTCAACGAAATTGTCAAAATTTTTGCCATTGAATATGATAATAGCGTCGCTGGGTGCATCGCCTAATTTGGCAGCGGGCGTAACGACAGGCGGCACAGGCTCATAAAACTCTGTGTCTTCGGGTTTTGTCAAGTCTGTTTGAGCGTAAGTCGTGCTGAATGTTGCCAATGCAAGGATGGCTAAAAGTGTCTTTTTCATAAAAAATCTTGTTGTTTAGTTTTCTCCGTTTCTTACTTTGCGGAGAGATGATAAAAATGCTTTTGAAAGGCTAAAATTGAGAAAAA
>JANLQI010000100.1:0-12675 GCA_031367705.1 Saprospiraceae bacterium
CCAACTTTAAAGTTTACGTCTTGAATCAATTTAAGGTCTAATTGACCAACAGCAGGTTGAACTGCACCGTTGCGTTCAGCATACTGTCCTCTTCTGCTACTTAGATATTTGTCTTGATTGATATAAGCATCTAAATCTGTCCATTGTTGCGCTGCTGTATATTTAGTAGCGTCAGACCGTGTAATATCCGTCAATAAAATGTCAGTAGATGTTTTAGGTACATAAATCAAGTCGTTGGCTGTTTGAGCATCGCCGTTCAAGTCACCCGTGTAAACATAAGAGAAACGACCGTTTGAACCGATTGAGAAGTTAAAACCGATAGTCGTTGCCAATAAGTTTTTAGCATAAGACAATTTGTAAGAGCCATAAGCAATCACACGATGTTTGAGCATATAGCTGGCGTAAGATAAGGCTTCAGCATTTGGGTCGCCAGAAATTTGTCTGTCTCTCCAAACGGATTGTGCAATTGAACCACCGTCATTGACTGAACGAGAGTCTGTATAGTTGTATGCTGTGCCTAATAAACCATTTTTTAACTGTTTCGACACTTGGATAGTACTAACAAATGAATAACCTTGGTTCGTGTTTTTCATCAAGATGGCATCAGAGATATTCGGTTTGTCAACTGTGTTACCACCTGAAGCAGTTGGAATTGAGCCATAAATTCTATTGTTTGCCGTAGAAGGGAAACCGTTTGTTCCTAAGTTGTAGTAAATAGGACGATTGTCAGCACCGATTAAGTTGACCGAAGAAGTAGGCAAATTGACGTTTGCGTTATAAACGGCGTTCAAGTCTTTTGTGTAAAGAATTTCACCTTCAACAATCCAGCCTTTTGCAAAATTGTGCGCAACAGCTAAATTTGTACGGAAGACTTGTGGAAATTTGAAGTTTTTGTCCGTTACTGCCAAGTTGTAAGAAGTCGGAACAATCTTGGTTGGGTCAATGGCTGGTCTGTATATATCAACATCAGATGTAAATGGACGATTAGTTGGTTTTGTTGTTGAAACAGAATTGAACAAAACACCATTGTTTGACAATTGATTTGACAACCAAACATAAGGAACACGACCTGAGAACAAACCTAAACCACCGCGTACTTGTGTTATACCTTTTTCATTCACATCCCAGTTGAAACCGACACGTGGCGATACCTGTAATGTAAACGTCGGAAACTGATCTGTTGCTAATTTAACACCATCACGGAAAGTTAAGTTTGGTACATATTTGTTTGTATATCTACCATCTTCATTGCCAACAAGAGGGAAGTAAGTACCATCAAAGCGCAAACCTGCTGTTAACTTGAAACCTTTTGCCAGGTTAATTTCATCCTGTGCATAAAAGCTTGCAGTTCTACCACGCATTTCAGCAAATGGGAAAGTAGAATAATTAGAAGATTGTTGGCGATAAACCAAAGCATTTGATTTACCACTATCGGCACTGGCGTAAAAGTCTGCCAAAGAAGCAAATTGATACCCGCCATAATAGTTAGGTGCAAAACCGTTTTTGAAAGCATTGCTTTCGAAAGAAACACCCACTGTCAGAACTTGTTTTTTCAAGTAGATAGACAAGTTGTCAGAAAATTGAAAAATATCAGAATTCAACAGGTTATTAGCAGAAAAAGGCTCATAACCAAATGATGTCAATGATTGTCCTTTACCATTACCAATGTCGGTAGTAGGGAAAGGCAATGGCCCTGCTGGCGACTCTCTAAAGTCACGCATAGCTGTATAACCAACTGTCAAGTTATTTGAAAGGGTATTGCTAAAAACTGAGTTTAATTCACCAATAAAAGAATGCAAGTTGTTATTGATTCTATATAAACTTGCTTGGAAAGGTAAATTTGTTGCAGTCGGATTACGTCCACCAGGCAATGCACCTGACGTTGAAGGAGGGATATCAGCGTATGAGCGTAACAAGTTGTATTTAAGGTTCAATTTATGCCCTTGTGCTAAGTTAAAATCCAATCTAATGTTCAACTTTCTGTTTGCAGCGATTTTATTGTAATTTTCGTAAGCACCTGGGTCATAGTTATATTTTTTTACCAAGAACGCTTTCAAAGCGTCCAAGTCACTTGCCAAAACATCAGCAGTACTTGAGTTGGTACCTGGTGCAGGCGTCGTGCCAGGGCGATTAGCGATGAAGTTACTGGCTGGGTCATTGCGTTTTTCTTGCTCATAAGAAACGAAGTAAAAAGCTTTGTTTTTGATGATTGGACCGCCGATGCGTGCACCAAATTGCGTATTATCAAAGTTTAAAACTTTGTTTTCAACGCCAGCTACTTTTGTACCGACCATGCTTTGGTCTCTACGGAAACCATAAACAGAACCAGAAACTTCATTTGTTCCTGTCTTTGTCACGATGTTGACATTGGCACCTGTTGACATACCTTGACGCACGTCGTAAGGCGCAATATTGACTTGAAACTGGTCAATGGCATCAACCGAAACAGGTTGTGCGCCTGCTTGTGAACCGATGGTAGATTGCAAACCGAATGCGTTGTTGAAAAAAGCACCGTCAACAGTGATGTTGTTGTAAAGGGCATTTCGACCACCGAAGCTCATACCACCATTTGAACGTGGGTCTAAGCGTGCGAAGTCTTGTAGAGAGCGATTCAAAGTAGGCAATGTAGTGATTGCCTTGTTGTTTACAGTTGTTGCAGCCCCAGTACGTCCAGAGTTGATGACACCACCTCTGGTACTGATAACCTCAACTTCTTGGAGAATAGAAGTGTTTTCTTCCATTTTGTAGGTTCTACGCAATTCTTGACCCACTGAAAGATACAAGTTTGTCAGTGTGTTGTCTTTAAAACCAACAAAAGAAATAGTGACTTTGTAAGGTCCACCAATACGCATATTAACGATGTTGAAATAACCATCGTCACGTGTAACTGTTGCGTAAATCGTACCTGTCGGTTCGTGAATGGCTAAAACGGAAGCGCCTGGAAGACCTTCTCCTTTTGCATCCGTTATCGTTCCTGCCAAGGCTGCTGTCGTAGTCCCTTGAGCTGAAAGGAAATTTAACTGGAAAGAAAAGAGAGTAATAGCCAAAAGCATTATCCTTGTAATGCCTTTCATTTTAGTAAAATTTACATTTTTCATGTAGTTCGAAATTTTAATTTACGAATCTGGTGAGAGAAAATTGAAGCGAATATTCGTTGCAAAGCTAAACACTTGTTGTTAATTAAATCTTAAACTTCAATCAATTTTTTAGGATAAAGGATATTTATACCCCCAAAAACGGTTTTTACTGAGGGGGTAAAATGTACACTAAGACGATTTTGGATTGAATAATTTTAATAGCTTGGCAAAAAGCCGTATAATTGTTCTTCAAATCTTCATTTTAAAAAATCATTATCTAAATTCATTTTTTATGAACAAATACCCTTGCATTTGCCATTTTATCCCTGATGTCGTCTTCGAAGAGATGGAAAAGGACGGTTATGATGTCGAAAAGCCTGCTCAAAAAGTTGTTGATAAGATCCTGCGCACACGTCGTCTTGGCTTAATGGCTTTCGCGCATGTCCTGCCAGAGGTTGGCAACAATGAACTATTTGTCTATGACAGCCAAAATTCAAGAAACACGCAATTGAAGCTCGTGAGAAAAGACGGGGACGCACCCAGTTTGGATGACGATGTCAACGCCGTTTTTGACAATGGGAACATCGTTAAAGAGTATTTCTTGAAAATATTGGGTTGGAGCTCTATTGACAACAATGCTTTAGATTTGGTATCGAATGTCCATTATTTGGTCAAGTACAATAACGCATTTTGGGATGGAGAACAAATGATTTTTGGCGATGGCGATGGCACTAATTTCAAAAACTTCGCTCGTGCTTTAGATGTCACCGCCCATGAATTGACGCATGGCATAGTGCAATACACCGCCAATTTGGAATATAGAGGACAATCAGGTGCGCTCAATGAGCATTTTGCAGATGTGTTTGGCTCTGCCATCAAACAATATTATATGAAGCAAAATGAAAAAACGGCCAATTGGCTCATTGGTGAGTTGTGTCTGTCAGGACGTTTTACAGGGAAAGCCATTCGCTCCATGAAAGCTCCGAGTGACCCCTCAGTCGTGTTGATGTCACAGCCAGACCATTATCTAAAACTGTCAAAAAGCCCAGCCGATAATTATGGTGTGCATATCAATTCAGGCATACCCAATTATGCCTTTTACCTTACAGCGATGGGTATTGGCACGCAAAATGCAGCCGTCTTGTGGTTTGAAGCTTTAAAACTATTAAAACCGACTTCAAAGTTTAAGGATTTATATAAAGCATTGACTAAAGCCGCAAAACCGCTTGTCATTGTCGGCAAAGTACCGCCTTCAACGCAAGTGAATTTAGATGCAGCTTTTCGGAAAGTGGGGATTATTAAATGATAAAAACAGCTCACAATGAAAATTAAAATAAAAAGAGAAGGTGGCTTCATAGGCATCACAAGCAAAGCCAATTTGGATTTTGACGCATTGACCGAGGCTGAACAAAATGCCTTCAATGCCCTTGCTGAACAATCTTTGCAAAAAGATGATAAAGCGAAACAGGCTGTGGCAGCGCATACATCGTCCTCACAGTCTGTTGATGCTAAACCCAATAAAACGGAAGATGTAAAATCTGAATCCAAAACCAGAGGTATAGAAACCGACGAATCACCAAAGGATAAATCAGAGGACAATGGTTTAGAGTTGGCTGAACAAAATATGCCTCATAACACCCAAAGCGGCATGATGCGTGATGGGTTTAGTTATTCTGTTTCGATGAAAAAAGACGGTAAAACGGTTTCACTTCAATTTGATGAAATGACAGCACCGCCTGAAATTGTTGAAATCTTTCAAAAATATGTGCAATACTGAAGGGGGCTAACGCCCATAAAACGATAAAGGTAAAGCGGGTTCATATCGACTTTACCTTTGTTGTTTTATAAGAATGAGCATTCAAAAATAATCTTTCCTGCTTTTTACAAATCCTTGACAACCACTTTTTTATAAAAAAGTACCCCCTCAGTAAAACCGAAAACTTTTCAACAATCCTTCGTTTTTTGAGCCAAAATGTGTAATTTTGCGTGCCTTTTAAACAAGGTGTTTCGTTATATGGTGTAATTGTGATATAATTTATGGTTTAGGAGCTGTTTTTACTTGTATCACAGCCATTTAACAATATTACAACTCAACAATACAAAATTATATGTCAAATTCAAGAATCGTAAAGGTCAATATCGAAGACCACATGAAGTCGGCGTACATTGACTACTCGATGTCCGTCATTGTGTCTCGTGCTTTGCCTGATGTACGTGACGGATTAAAACCTGTTCACCGCCGCGTTTTGTTTGGTATGTCCGAACTCGGCATGTCTTACAATAAACCTCATAAAAAGTCTGCACGTATTGTCGGTGAGGTCATGGGTAAGTATCACCCGCATGGTGATGCATCTGTATATGATACCCTCGTGCGTATGGCTCAGGACTGGTCGCTCCGTTATCCACTCATTGATGGTCAAGGTAACTTTGGCTCAATAGAGGGCGACTCGGCGGCAGCGATGCGTTATACCGAAGCCCGTTTGCGCCGCATCAGCGACGAAATTCTGACAGATTTAGAAAAAGACACCGTTGATTTCCAACTCAATTTTGACGATTCGCTTAAAGAACCGACTGTTTTACCAACACAATTGCCCAATTTATTGATAAATGGTGCAGAAGGTATTGCCGTCGGTATGGCTACCCGCATGATGCCGCACAACTTAACAGAGGTGTGCAACGGCTTGATGGCAATGGTGGACAATCCAGATATTACGGTAACAGAATTGATAACACACATCAAAGCACCTGACTTTCCAACGGGCGGTACCATATATGGTATGTCGGGCGTTATTGAAGGTTTTGAAACAGGTCGTGGTCGTGTGGTTGTACGTGGTAAAGCTGAAATCGTCAATCATGGCGGACGTGAAACCATCATCATCAGAGAAGTGCCATATCAAGTCAATCCTGCCGTTTTACATCAAAAAATTGAGGAATTAGCCGTTGATAAAAAAATCGAAGGCATTTCTGAGATTCGCAACGAATCCAACAAAGAAGGTATCCGTGTCGTCATCGAACTCAAACGCGATGCCGCTGCGAATGTCATTCTGAACCAACTCTACAAAATGACTCCGTTGCAAACCAGCTATGGTATCAATAATGTCGTTTTGGTCAATGGTCGCCCGATGGTTTTGAATGTCAAGCAGATGTTAGAGGAATTTATCAAATTCCGTCTTGAAGTCATTGTACGTCGGACAAAATTTGATTTGAAAAAAGCCGAAGACAGAGCGCATATCTTAGAAGGTCTATACGTGGCACTCGATGATTTGGACAGAATCATCTCCATCATTCGCGGTTCAAAAAACGCAGATGAAGCCATGGCAGGTTTGACTTCTCAAACTTACAGTTTGAGCGATGCCACAGCCGCTGTTATTGGTGTGCTTACTGAGGGGGGCGATTTGTCAAAAACGTACAATCTTTCAGATGTTCAAGCCAAAGCCATTTTGGAAATGCGTTTGCAACGTTTGACAGGTTTGGAGCGCGACAAAATTCTTCATGAATACGAAGAATTGCAAAAATTGATTTTGCACCTGAAAGCAATTTTAGATTCTGAACAGATGCGTCGGGACATTATCAAAGAAGAAACAACAAATATTCGTGACCGTTTTGGTGACGAACGCCGCACAGACATCGAACACGCTGACGGTGATATTTCGATGACTGACCTTATCGAATCAGAAGATATGGTTGTCACGATTTCACATTTGGGCTATATCAAACGCACTGCAACGTCTGAATACAAGGCACAGGGCAGGGGCGGACGTGGTAGCCGTGGTGCAAAAACGCGCAACGAGGACTTCGTAGAACACATGTTTATTGCCAATTCGCATGATTACCTCATGTTTTTCTCAGAAAAAGGTAAGTGTTATTGGCTGCGGGCTTATGAAATTCCAGAAGGTACAAAAGTATCGTCGGGTCGTGTGATTCAAAACATACTTTCGATGCCAACGGACGATAAAGTGAAGTCTTATATCAAAATTAGAGACTTGACAGATATGGAATTCGCCAAATCTCATTTCATCGTTTTTGCAACAAGAAATGGTTTGGTTAAGAAAACATCAGTTGAACATTTCACTCGCCCACGTAACGGTGGTATTACGGCTATAGACATTCGCGAAGGCGATGAATTGGTAGAAGTAAAACTCACAAACGGCAATTGCGAAATATTGATTGCCAACCGCAACGGTCGGACAATCCGTTTCCCTGAAAGCCGTGTACGTCCGATGCTTCGTGCAAGTACAGGTGTGGCAGGTTTAGAAATTGATGAGGACGGTTCAGACATTGTTATTGGCATGATTGCCATTGAAAAAGGCGATGCTGAAACTTCCGTCATGGTTATTTCTGAAAATGGTTATGGCAAACGAACGGATGTTGAAGATTATCGTTTGGTCAACAATCGCGGTGGTCGTGGTGTAAAAACAATGGATGTAACGGCTAAAACAGGTAAAGTTGTTGCACTCAAATCCGTTAAAGATACCGAAGACCTTGTTGTTACAACAAAATCGGGTATTACAATCCGCATGGATGCCGCTTCAATACGTGTTCAAGGTCGTGCCACACAAGGTGTCCGCATCATCAAATTAGATGAAGGTGAGGAAATCGCTGACGTTGCAATGATTGAAGACATCGTTGAAGAAGAAATCATTGATGCAGAAATCATCGTAGGGGGTGAGGGAACAGAGACAATTATTGATGCACATACTGAGGGGGATGATTCAGAAGAATCAGATGCCGAAGTTACTGAATAATAGATTGTTTTAGTTGATACTAAAACATAAGACATCCCGAATCTGGTAACAACGAGATTCGGGATTCTTTTTTTTAGAAGGGAAGGTTCTGAAACTTTCTCCGAAGCCTTTCATATTGGCATAGAAGGTTCTGAAACTTTCTCCGAAGCCGTTCATATTGGCATAGAAGGTTCTGAAACTTTCTCCGAAGCCGTTCATATTGGTATAGAAGGTTCTGAAACTTTCTCCGAAGCCTTTCATATTGGTGTAGAAGGTTCTTAAACTTTCTCCGAAGCGTTTCATATTGGCATAGAAGGTTCTGAAACTTTCTCCGAAGCGTTTCATATTGGCATAGAAGGTTCTGAAACTTTTTCCGAAGCGTTTCATATGGACATAGAAGGTTCTGAAACTTTTTCCGAAACCGTTCAAATTCATGCCACAGGTATAGTAAACAGAAAATTGAATAGATATATTTTTTTTCAAAAAAAATATATCTATTCAATTTTCTGTTTACTATACCTTTTGATAATACTATTTTTTATTATGGGCTTTTTTTTTATTTGAATGAGTAATTTTTGAAGTTGTTTATTTTGTTGTATGGTGAATTATAAGTTTATTTGCGTGCGTTTATCTCTTTACCATCTGTAATTCACATCCCTATTTCCCAACACCAATTGCCTTCAATCATGATTGAAAAAAAAACCTTATCAGAACGCGACATTTGTACAAAATTCATCACCCCCTCAGTAGAAAAGGCGGGTTGGAACAAAATGACCCAACTTTTAGAAGAAGTGTCTTTTACAGATGGTAAAATATATGTGCGTGGCAAATTGACAGCACGCGGCACACAAAAGCGGGCAGACTATATCCTCTATTATAAACCCAATATTCCGATTGCTATTATTGAAGCCAAAGACAACAAACACTCTGTAAGAGCAGGGATGCAACAAGCTTTGGAATATGCCCGCATCTTGGACATTCCTTGTGTGTTTAGTAGCAATGGCGATGGCTTTTTGTTTCACGACAGAACGGCAACCGATGCAAGCATAGAAACAGAAATGGATTTAGACAACTTTCCAACACCCGAACAGCTTTGGGAAAAGTATAAAAAATACAAAGGCATCGTCACACCTGCCGCTGAAAAGATGGCAGCGCAAGATTATTACTTTGATGGCTCAAACCGCAAACCACGTTATTATCAACAGATTGCCGTCAATAGAACCGTTGAAGCCATTGGCAATGGTCAAAATAGAATCATTCTGGTCATGGCAACAGGGACAGGCAAAACTTATACGGCGTTTCAAATCATTCACAGGCTTTGGAAAAGTGGTGCGAAGAAACGGATTTTGTTTCTCGCTGACCGCAATGCTTTGATTGACCAAACACGGCGTGGTGATTTTAAACATTTTAAAGATAAAATGACGGTAGTTAAAAACCGACAAATTGATAAAAGTTATGAAATCTATCTCGCTTTGTATCAAGGCTTATCAGGCAGTGATGAAGAAGCCAATGCTTACAAACAGTTTTCACCCGAATTTTTTGACTTGATTGTCATTGATGAGTGCCACAGAGGCAGCGCAAAAGAAGACAGTTCTTGGCGTGAAATTCTGACCTATTTCTCGAAAGCCACGCATATCGGTTTGACGGCTACGCCAAAAGAAACCAAACAAACGAGTAATACCGATTATTTTGGAGAACCCATTTACACTTATTCCTTAAAGCAAGGTATTGACGATGGTTTTTTGGCACCTTATCGGGTGGTTCGGGTTGCTTTGAATGTAGATACTGAGGGGTGGCGACCTGAAAAAAACAAAACAGATAAAGACGGTCAAATCGTCGAAGACCGTATTTACAATCGAAAAGATTTTGACCGCCATCTCGTCATAGATGAGCGGACGGATATGGTAGCTCAGAAATTAACAGAGTTCTTAAAAGGTTATGACCGCTTTGCAAAAACAATTGTTTTTTGTGTTGACATTGACCATGCGGAACGAATGCGCTCGGCTTTGGCAAAACACAATGCCGATTTGGTCGCCGAGAATTACAAATACATTATGCAGATAACAGGCGACAATGACGAAGGCAAAAGGGAACTCTACCATTTTACCAACGCAGAAGATGTCTATCCAGTCATTGCCACGACTTCTGAATTGATGACAACGGGCGTTGATGCCACGACTTGTAAAGTCATTGTCTTGGATGCCAATATCAATTCTATGACCAAATTCAAGCAAATTATCGGACGTGGCACACGTATTAATGAAGAGTTTGGCAAAATGTTTTTCACCATTTTGGATTTTAGAAATGCCACCGATTTGTTTGCCGATAAAAACTTTGATGGCGACCCCATTCGCATAAAACCTGTTTCAGAAGAGACGGATTTGAGCCATATCATTGACGAAGAAGAAAACGATACATCGCCCATCATTGACGAAGTATCGGGCGAGGACATTACGATTGTCCCCCCCTCAGTACGTTATCCCGAAACACCCGAAACAATAGGTGGCGCAGGTGAACCGAGAAAAAAAGTCTATATCAATGGCGTAAACGTATCAGTTTTAATCAGCCGTGAATTGTATTTTGACCAACAGGGAAAGCCCATTACAACAAGTTTGAAAGACCATACAAAAGGTATCATCAAAGAACAATTTGCGTCTTTGGATGAATTTCTGAATAAATGGCATGCCACAGAACGCAAAGAAGCCCTCATCGCCGAATTGCAAGACCAAGGCATTTTGATTGAAGCCTTATATGAAGCCGTTGATAAAGAAGTGGATTTATTTGACTTAATTTGCCACGTCGCTTACGACCAAAAGCCTTTAACAAGAAAAGAACGGGCAAATAATGTCAAAAAACGCAATTATTTCACCAAATATGGCGAACAAGCCCGTAAAGTCTTAGAAGTGCTGTTGGACAAATATGCCGACGAAGGCATTACAAATATCGAAAGTATGGATGTTTTGCGTGTCCGTCCTTTGACAGATTTTGGTTCACCGATGGAGATTATTAAGGAGTTTGGGAACAAAGCGCAATATTTGGAGGCGGTAAGAGAATTAGAAAATGAATTGTATAAAATAGCGTAAAATGTTGAATTAGGATGTGTGGGATTTTAAAGATGCTAAGGATTTGGACACAGCGTTTACGTTCAAATCCTTAGCATCTTTAAAATCCCACACATTATAATTCAAAAACCAAAAAGTATGAGCAACATAAGCGGTATAGTCAAATCCATCCAACAAATCATGTGGCAAGACACAGGGCTCAATGGCGATGCACAACGCATCGAACAATTAGGCTGGATGCTGTTCTTGAAAATCTTTTCAGATAAGGACAAAGAATTGGAAATCATGGAAGACCATTACACCTCGCCGATTCCAGACAGATTTCATTGGGTCAAAGAAAAAGGCAATTGGGCGGGCGACGACGAAGGCATGACGGGCGATGAACTCTTGAAATTTGTTGACCAAGAACTGTTCCCCGCTTTGCGCAATCTCGATTTGAGTACAGGCAATCAACGCGCCCGAATCGTGCGCGAAGTCTTTGAGGGCAATAACAACTACATGAAAAGCGGCATCAATATCCGCAAAGTGTTGAACAAACTCAATGAAATTGATTTCAACATCGCCAAAGACCGCCATGCCTTTGGCGAACTCTACGAAACGATACTCAAAGAACTGCAAAGTGCGGGCAAAAGTGGGGAATTTTATACGCCCAGAGCGATTACGCAATTCATCACAGAAATGATAAACCCGCAAATCGGGGAAAAGATACTCGACCCAGCGTGTGGCACGGGCGGCTATTTGACGTGCGCACTTGAACATTTGAGAAATCAAAACAAGAATATTGACACACTCAAAAGCATCGAAGAAAACATTGCGGGTTGGGAATATAAACCTTTGCCCTATCTGTTGGCAACCACCAATTTGATATTGCACGACATCGAAATTCCCAATATTCATTTTGGCGATGCCTTAGAGCAACCCCTCAGTAGTTTTACCGAAAAACACCGTGTCAACGTCATTTTAGCAAATCCACCTTTTGGCGGCATTGTAGCGAATAATAACGAAGGCAATTTCCCACAAACTTATCGCACCAAGGAAAGTGCCGATTTGTTTTTGATTCTGATGATTCATTTACTCAAACAAGGCGGACGGGCGGGCATTGTCTTACCCGATGGCTCGCTCACAGGCGAAGGCGTGAAGCAACGGGTGCGTCAAAAACTATTGGAAGATTGCAATCTGCATACCATTATTCGGTTGCCCAATTCTGTGTTTCAACCTTATGCAACGGTGGCGACCAATTTGTTGTTTTTTGACAAAGGCACACCCACCAAAGACGTTTGGTACTACGAACACTGTCTGCCAGAAGGTCAAAAAGCGTATAACAAAACAAGACCGATTCAAGTCAAAGAGTTTGAACCGATACGCGATTGGTGGCACAACCGACAAGAAAGCGATGTGTGTTGGAAAGTGAATATCCAAACCATTGTCGAAAACGGCTATAATTTGGATATTAAAAACCCAACGAAAAAAGAAGAAGCACACGAATACAGCAGCGCGGAATTGATGGACATGTTGCACGTGTCGTTTGAAAAAAGCAATAGTTTATTGGAACAATTAAAAGAAGCCGTCAAATAAATCCCGAAGGGATTCAACATGAATAGCCCCGAATAAAATTCGGGGAAAATATAGGGCAGTTTATCAATAAATCCCGAAGGGATTCAACACGAATAGCCCCGAATAAAATTCGGGGAAAATAATAGAAATATGTCCCAAACTCCGAAGGAGTTGAACATGAATAGAAATCAGATACTGCACATTCAATCCCTTCAGGATTATAGACAATCCGTTACATTTTCCCCGAATTTCATTCGG
>JANLQI010000135.1:0-29320 GCA_031367705.1 Saprospiraceae bacterium
TCGGGCTTGGGATTTTGTGAAAAATAATTGATAGCTCATAATTTTGTTTAGTTTTGTGAAAAATTCACTCAATCACACATTTACTTAATTACTATATATGTCTGTTACGCTCATCATCGTTATCGCCACAGTCTTGTTTTCGATGCAAGCCTTTAGCAATCCTGCTGTTTTTGATAAATTCAAGCACAGTCCTTACATCGAACATCGTCACAAGGAGTATTATCGGTGGATAAGTTCGGGTTTTCTGCACGTTGATTACCTTCATTTGGGCATCAATATGTTCGTTTTTTATCAATTTGGCGGTGCAGTTGAATCCATTTATCAAGGGCTTTTTGGTCCAATGGGTGGCAGTTTATTGTTCCTTTTGATGTATTTGACATCTATTGTTGCCGGTGATTTAATCACTTTTGTCAAACACAAAGACAGTCCTTATTATACGGCGGTTGGTGCTTCGGGTGGCGTTTCAGGCGTTTTGTTTGCTTATATTTTGTTCAATCCTTGGGCTGAAATGGCTTTGTATGGCATTATTCCTTTCCGTGCGATTGTCGGAGGCGTTTTATACATGGCTTATGAACAATATGCAAGCCGCAACTCGAATGACAATATTGGACATGATGCCCATTTTTTTGGCGCTATTGCAGGTATGATAGTTACCATTGCTTTAGAACCAAGAGTTTTTAGTTATTTCATTGAGCAATTGTTCAATAATTCGCCTTATTGGTAAAATTCCCATTATGTTTTTTATACTTTCCAAACTACTTTTTTTCCTTTTACAACCTCTAAATTGGTTAATTGGACTACCCATTTTTGCTATTTTCTCCAAAAATGCCCGTCGAAAGCGGCGTATACTGAGGGGGTGCTTTGCACTTTTGGTTTTGATAACAAATCCATTTATTGGCAATCGTGTCTTTCATGCGTGGGAAGCAGAGCCGATACCGATGAATGCATTGCGTGATACTTTTGATGTCGGAATCGTTTTGGGTGGCTACACCAAAGGTGGCACTTATGCCGACGACAGACTTAACTTTTCTTTTGCAGCCAATCGCTTGACGGATGCCATTCAGTTATACAAACGGGGCATTGTCAAAAAGCTATTGATAAGTGGCGGCGATGGCAAATTATTAGGAGAGTCGTATCCAGAATCCAACTTAGCTCAAAAATATTTGCATGATATTGGTGTTAAACCCGAAGACTTGTTGATTGAAAACCAGTCGCGAAATACGCGTGAAAATGCTGTTTTCTCAAAACAACTTCTTGAAAAACAAGGTCTTACAAATCCGAAATATTTAGTCATTACGTCTGCCTTTCATATGCCACGGTCAATCGGCTGTTTTAAAAAAGTCGGCATCAATGCCCAACCATTCCCAGCACATTTCACAGCCGATAAGTTGACTATTGAACCGCAAACTTGGTTGATACCGAATCCTGATCTGATTAGGAATTGGGAAACCTTTATCAAAGAATGGATTGGTTATGTGGTTTATAAAATGCAAGGCTATTCATAATCAAAGAATTGCTTGCCTAATCCGCACCAACTTCTCCAACAATCCTTCTAATTTATCCAAAGGCAACATATTCGCGCCATCGCTCTTTGCTACTGAGGGGTTCGGGTGTGTTTCGATAAACAAACCATCGACACCAACAGCAACGGCTGCGCGTGCAATCGTTTCAATCAAAGCAGGTTTACCGCCTGTAACACCTGATTTTGAATTGGGCTGTTGCAACGAATGTGTACAATCCATAATAACTGACGCACCGAGTTGCTGCATTTCTGGAATATTTCGGTAGTCAACAACCAAATCTTGGTACCCAAAAGTATTACCACGTTCAGTTAACATCACTTTTTCGTTGCCTGAATCTATCACTTTTTGCATCGCATGAGCCATGGTTTCGCTACTTGCAAATTGTCCTTTTTTAATATTAACAATCTTTCCAGTTTGAGCAGCTGCCACTAAAAGACTCGTTTGACGGCATAAAAAAGCAGGGATTTGGAGTATATCAACATACTCGGCTGCCATAGCCGCTTCTTCATCAGTGTGAATATCCGTCGTTGTCGGTAAATGATAAGTACGACCTACTTTTTGAAGAATTTTCAAAGCTTTTTCGTCACCAATACCTGAAAAAGAGTCAATTCGAGAGCGATTTGCTTTGCGATATGAGCCTTTAAAAATATAAGGAATTTGCAATTTGTCGCAAATAGCAGACACCCGAAGGGCTATTTCAATAGCTAAATCCTCGCTTTCTATGGCACATGGGCCAGCAATAAGGAAAAAATTACCGCTATCTGCGTGTTTAATTTTTGGAATGTGATGGATATTCATATATATTTTTTGTTAAAAAAAAGTATCGGATACCTCTGAGGTATCCGATACTTTTCGATGTATTACTCAATGATTGTCAACCAACATTTTAGCAATTTTTGTCAATTTATCTTCGTGCATATTAGCTGTTTTGATGCCTGCTTGGCGTAAATTCTCTAAATTTTTAGGGCTGATATCGTCTAATGCAGGGTTGGCATCGCCGAGTTCAGGCATAATGCGGTAATATTGGTCAGTGCAGTCTATCGTTTTATATAATTTCATCAATTGATAATCCACCGTTTCAGAGACAGCCGTCATCATAATATCAATAATCGGCTTCACCCACCTTAAAACGCCCCATTTTCTGGCATCAGCAAACAAATATTTCGTCTTTATTTCGCCCGTTCCAATACTCACTATCATCAGGCGGTCAGCACCAATGAGCCGATGCGAATCATCTCGAAAAATTTTAAGTGCTTCAATAAAAGCACACATCGAAGGGTTATTTGCAAACAAACCGCCATCAATCGTATGGTGCAAAAAATCGTCACCTGCACGAGCCGTTGCGGGCGGAAAATAGGTCGGTGCAGCAGAAGTGGAACGGCAAACTTGCCAAAGCGGAAAGTCTTTGCTCTCTTTTTTCAAGGCATCGTGCGATGTAAAGAAAACCGCTTGACGCTCTTGAATATCGTAACTTGTTATGAGACAAGGCTTCATCATTTGGCTCAAACGGGTCTCTTTTAGGTACGATTTAAGCACATCGGCTATACTCATGTCACCAAATTTTGAACCGCCAATACCTTCCAAAAAGCCTGGTAAACGTCCGTACCATGTCGGTTTGAAAATATCTTTCCCATTGTTCATGTATAAACCAACCGCTTCACTTGCTGAAAACCTTGGATATGTGGGGTCTTCTTCACTTGGACATAGCAGAATACACGCCAAAATACCGCCTGTCGAAGTACCTGCCACCATGTCAAAATATTCGCCTAAACGAATGGGTTTTTCGCGGGGCGCGCCATGCTTTTCAGCATATTCTTCGTTTATTTTTTCTTCCAAAGCCTCTAAAACCTTGCTGGTTAAAATGCCCCGAATGCCGCCACCATCAAGTGAAAGAATGCGTTTAAGTTTAATGTCTTCCATGTAAATAGAATTAAATGTGATTGTTTTACAAAAGCAAAATTAGTAGAAAAAACGGTATTCGACTCTTTATCTAAATGAAACAGTTTAAATTCGGTCAAATTCAGTGCTCTAAAAAATCAATTATCAATCGGTTTGAATTCAATGTTGACAAAAGATTTTGACCCCTCAGTAATTTTGCATCTTTCATCAATCCGAAAACCGACAACCCAACAGATTTGATCATTTGCATTTACTAAAATCCATACTTTCTCTTTTTCAAAAACAGACAGTTTTTGAAGCCTAAAAAAATCGCTCAATAACTGGCTTTTTCCGCCCATACCTAAAGGTTGAAAACGGTCGCTGTCTTGCCATTTTCTTAGAATTAATGGAAAAGAAAGCCTATCCGCATCAAGCAATGCAATGTTTGGATTTTTGGAAAAAACATCTGTTTTTTCATTCAAATGAATAAAAACGAGTTCAAAATCATTGCCTTTTATTGAAACGTCTTCTTTTTGAATGATGAAGAACTCTTTTGCTTGCGCTATCTGCGGCACAACGATATAATGTGTACGGTCAATCAATAATTTATGCGATTGTGAATAGAACAAAGTTCCTGTTTTGAACCCCTCCTCTTTTAAAATTTGAACCACTTGGTCATTATTGAAACCAAACTCCTTCAATAACTCAAAAAGTACCGTTGATACTGAGGGGTATGTTTTTAGTTTATTTTTATCAATAAACAATTGATTATCAAGATAATGTGTGATTTCCTTTTTAATATTTTTAATAAAAAATTCAAATAAGACCTGTGTTTCTGCCAATCGTTGAATCGTTTCGTTTGCCGTTGTTTCAAAATTTGGATTCAGTTGTTTAAAAATAGGAATGACATTGTGGCGAATATTATTTCGTGCGTATTTGTCCGTTTCGTTAGATGAATCCTCACGAAATGGCAAGTTTTCAGCCTTTAAAAATGCTAAAATTTCTTCTTTTTTTGCCCACAAAAGCGGACGGATAATCGCTTTATTTTTAGGCTTTATGCCTGTTAATCCAAGCAAACCTGAGCCTTTTGCGAAATTGTAAAGCACAGTTTCGATGCTGTCAGAAGCATGATGTGCCGTCAAAATAAAGTCATAATTTAAGGTATTCCGCAATTCTTCAAACCAAGCATAACGCAAATCACGCGCTGCAACTTGCGTAGAAACTTTATTATCCAAAACATAATGCTTAGTGTCCATTTTCTTCACATAAAAAGGCACTTTCCAAGCATCCGCTAAAGATTTTACAAATGCTTCATCGCCATCGGATTCTTCTTCCCGTAGTTGAAAATTGCAATGCACTATTGAAAAATGATAACCATTGAGATATAAAAGTTGACATAAAACAACAGAGTCCACTCCCCCACTTACGGCAACGAGCAACTTATTATTTTTTGTAAATAATTGATTGTCAATGATATATTTTTCAAATTGAATTTTCAATAGAAAGAAAATTTTGGTAAAGTAAATGGAACTAAGATTTTAAGACTAAAAGTACAAAGACGATAAGACTCCACAAGGTGTCTTATCGTCTTTGTTTAAAAATAGACTTGTTTAATTGTCCTTTTTTGTCATGCTGAGCGCAGCGAAAGCATCTAAAATTACTGTTTAAACAGATTTCCCAGATGCTTTTGCTGCGCTCAGCAGGACAAAAAATATCAACCTCCCGCTTTTTTTGTTTGGCTATACCCCTCAGTAATGAGCAGTTGCAGCACTTTATCTCGTTGATTGCCTTGTATCAACACCTCACCGTCTTTGACCGAACCACCTACGCCGCATTTGGTTTTCAGCAATTTGCCCAAAGCCTCTAATGTTTCCGTTGTGCCAACGAAATCACGTATGATCGTCGCTTCTTTATTGCCTTTCAATCTTTCAAGGTGAATCCGGAGTTTTTGTTGCCCTTTTGGCAAGTCCTCAACATCCCCCTCAGTATCTTCATGTTGATATTCGAAATCTGGATTTGTTGAATAAACAACACCCGTGCGTATTTTTTTACTCATCTTTTCGTTATTTGTTATTCGTTAATCGTTACTGGTTATTCGTTACTCGTTATTTGGAAATGGATTCTTGTTACCAATCCCGAATAACGAATAACCAGTAACGAATATCGAATCAATGTAAACGTGCTGTAATGAGTTTTAAAAACTCATTCCTTGTTTTTTCATCATCTTTAAAAACGCCAGTGAACGCTGAGGTTGTTGTGGCTGAATTTTGCTTTTGAACGCCACGCATCATCATACACATGTGTCGGGCTTCGATGACAACCGCCACACCCAAAGGTTGTAAAGTATCGTGAATTGAATCAAGCACCTGTTGTGTCAATCGCTCTTGAACTTGCAAACGGCGGGCAAAAACATCAACAATACGTGGAATCTTGGACAAACCTACGATGTGACCGTTTGGAATATAGGCAATATGTGCTTTGCCAAAAAACGGCAACATGTGGTGTTCACACATAGAATACAACTCAATATCCTTGACAATGACCATTTCGCTATAATCCTCCTTGAACATAGCCCCCCTCAGTATTTTAGCGGCATCTTGCTTGTAGCCACTTGTGAGGAATTGCAAGGCTTTTGCAACACGTTCAGGCGTTTTTTCCAAGCCTTCACGGGTGGGGTCTTCACCTAATTTACCAAGTATGTTTGTGTAGAAATCCGCAATATCTTGCGTTATTTCTTTGTTGTATTTTTCCACTTTTGAATAATTTGTAAAATCTGTAGATGCCATGTTTGGTTGTGGATATTTGCAGCATAAGCGAGACTACAAACTATTGATTTTGAATAGTTTACGAAATTTTAAGCATGAAATTAACAGCTTCGCTTACAAACTATCTCAGGTCATGCTTCCCCATAATATTCCGCAAAAATGGTTTCTGTTTCTACCAATTTAACACAATGTAACTGTGCGCCTTCGGCAATGATGTGCTGCTCCAATTGTTGCCAAATAAGCATGACCAAATTTTCAGTCGTCGGTTGGAGGTGTTTTGGAATAAAATCAACGTCCAAATTCAGATTAGAATGGTCTAATTTTTCAGTTACAACATCTTTGATGAGCTTGCCCAGCTTTTTGGCATCAATAATAAAACCTGTTTGTGGATGCGGTTTCCCTTTAACAGTCACAAACAGGGTATAGTTGTGGCCATGCCAGTTTTTGTTTGAACATTTTCCGAAAACTTCGATGTTTTTTTCTTCGCTCCAATCAGCGACCCAGAGTTTGTGCGCGGCATTGAACCGTTCGACACGTGTGAGATAAACCATGATAGGTGTGTTTTAATTTTTTACACGCAGGAACTACGACTGCGTCTATAAATATGAAATATGAAATATTTAATTATTGTTTTTGTGGAAAAAGGAGGATTTTATCTGTCTCTTCGTCTGTTGCCCAATCAACTCTGACATAAGCTTCATCCAAAGCATCAATACTTACGCCTATATAATCGGGTTGAATGGGTAATTGTCTGTTGAAATGACGGTCAACCAAAACGAGCAATTTGATGGATTCAGGGCGACCATAATGATTCAAGGCGGACAAGGCGGCTTGAACAGAACGCCCAGTGTATGAAACATCATCAACCAAAATGACCTTTTTATTGGCAATAATAAAGGGCATATCATTGACATTTGCGGCAAGCGGCTTGAATGAAGTCCTAAAATCGTCGCGGTAAAAGGTAATATCAAGTTTGCCAAAGGGAATATCTGTCCCCCTCAGTATATCATCTAATTTCCCCATCAATCGTTCTGCCAACTGAACACCACCCGTTTGTATGCCAATGATACAGGTATCTTGAAAATCATCGTAATCTTCAATGAGTTGATAACAAAGCCGCTCGATTGTCAAGTCGAATTGAGTGCCCTCAGATATAATGCGCGTATTTTCCATTGGCGCAAAGTTATTGAGTTCTAACGTTATAGAAACTATGGTTTGTAAAAAAAATTATTAATTTTAGTGACACATTAACGAAACTAAATGCAACTAAGTCCGTAACATACAACAATTACTATATTGACAGTATCAAAATTGAAGGTGTACGCACTTGGAAAAATACGGGACTCAATAGTAATGGGCAACCAACTTATACACGTTCTGCAACAGATATGAAGATAACCTTTGGAAATGGAGAGTCAGCAACGTGGACAGCCACACACACTGTTACACGCACACAGGGTTATTTGACACGCACACCTTTAGATGATATTTGGTCAGTTTCAGGCAATTGTTCGGGTGTTAATCGAAAAGGAAAATCGTATAGCAGCGTTATTGATATTCCCATCGTTCACAAAGCAATCTGTCCGTGGATAGTAAGCGGGAAACGCAGTATTACAGTTGATGGACAGACGCGTTCTTTAGATTATGGTTATGGTGGAGGTGATTGTGACCGTCAAGCTTTACTAACAAAAGCCGATGGAACTACCCAAATCGTGTTAATTCATAGATAATTTTTGATGCCCTATTGACTTTGTGCAATAAAAGCATTAAATTTGAAGATAATTTTTAGCAAAAAATTGTGTCCTTTCGTTGAAACGTCAGTGTGTTCTCACACTGACGTTTTTTTATTATAAATTTTTAAAGATAAAATTATGTTATATTTATAGTTATACACATCTTTGCGCCTACAAACGCGATTTAAAGTATTTCCTTACCGAAACTATTACAAGCCAACAATACTACGCTTTAAAACCATAACCATATACAATATTTCCAAACTGTTGATTATCAACATATTACCTTTTCTGTAAACGAACTGTTTAAGAAAATGCAAAGTATTTGCATGTTTTTTTATTGGCTTATGTAACTAACCAATAAAGGTTAGCGTATTTGAACATCATGTAATTTAGTAATCAATTTTCACTTCACGGTGTATAACTATTATTCATAAAAAGGATTCTTCTAATGAAAAAATTCATCACTCTACTCTTGTTTTTAACGACAACATTTACACTTTCTGCCCAAGTACCTCAAGCCATTTGCTATCAAGCAGTTGCTACGGATACGCGTGGCAATGAGTTAGTTAGCCAATCTATTAAGGTTAGACTCTCAATTTTGAAAGGCTCAACGGCTGGCTCAGAAGAATGGGTCGAAGTTCATTCAGTTTTAACAGATGGCTTTGGTTTATTTGACTTACCCATTGGCTCAGGCTCTCGGGTGAGTGGGTCGCAAACCTCATTCAGCAATATCAAATGGGGGACAGACAAGTATTACCTTAAAGTTGAAATGGACATTACAGGTGGCACCAATTACGTATTGATGGGTACAAACCAAATGGTTTCTGTGCCTTACGCACTTTATGCCGACAAATCCAGCTCTGCTGTTTATGCTGACTCAGCACGTATTGCAGTGACCGCTTTGACGGCCAATAATGCACTGACGGCTAATGTCGCTTTAACGGCGCGTCGTTCAGATACAGCAGCATTTGCTTGGTTAGCAGACAGTTCACGTAGAGCGAATACGGCTATTTCTGCCCAAACAGCTATCACTGCCAATTCAGCCATCACGGCACAAACGGCAGTCAATGCACAAAATGCGGTGACTGCACAAACAGCCATCACAGCGAATACAGCACGTCGTTCAGATACTGCCACTTTCGCTTGGTTGGCGGACAGTTCACGCAGAGCAAATACGGCTATTTCTGCCCAAACAGCTATCTCAGCACAAACGGCTATCAGTGCAAATACAGCTCGTCGTTCTGATACGGCTACTTTTGCTTGGTTGGCAGATAGTTCGCGGAGGGCAAATACGGCTATCAGTGCGCAAACAGCGATTTCAGCCCAAACAGCTATCGCAGCACAAACAGCAATCAGTGCGCAAACGGCTCGCCGCTCTGATACCGCTACTTTTGCTTGGTTAGCGGACAGCTCACGTCGGGCTCAAACAGCTATCAGTGCCCAAACGGCGGTGAGTGCGCAAACAGCAGTCTCCGCACAAACGGCTATCAGTGCGCAAACGGCGGTAACAGCTCAAACAGCCTTGGATGACCGTGATAAAGACCCAACGAATGAGATTCAGACGATGACTTATGATACACTTACAAGTACATTGAAATTGTCAAAAAACAATGGACAGTTTGATCAAGTTAATTTTTCGACAACTCCTTTAAGAGCACCGGGTGCAACCATTGAATTTCCATATGGGGTTCAAGGTGAAGCCGTTTTAATAACATCTAATTTTACAGTACCTTTTGGAAGAACCCTCTTTATCACAGCCGTAAACAATCCAATTGTAATGTCAGATGGTAAAAACCTGCTTATTGAGCCGGGTATGCCCATTATTCCAACAGGTAAGACGATTCAAAGCTGTTTTTGTAGCGGCCTTTTGATTGATAATCAAAAATATGCAGAGCCACTGATGCTTGATTTTTCTGATTCAAACTCGGAATACACCGTTCCAACAGGAAAATCACTCGTGATAAAAAGTGGTACGAATGGTTCACGCGATATGTCTTTTTTGATTGATGGTACAAATTATAGCTTCTTTACAGGTTCTAGTTCATCGCCACGTGTTGTCGTTATTCCTGAAGGTAAAAAAATACGCAAAGGTTTAACCAATGTCGGCAGTTTCTATGTTACGGGATATTTGCTTCAAAAATAAGATAGATTTCTTATACTTAATCTTCTGAAAATTCATTTTTTAAGTCAAAAACTGCTTGTTTTTTTGAAAAAAATGCCCTTTATACTGAGGGGGTACTTTTTGAAAAAATAACAGTTTGAAATCAATTTTTGAGCAATGAAAAAAATAATAACAATTTTATTAATACTGACTTTTGGCACACATGCCGTTAAAGCCCAGCAAATCAAACGCTCGACTTTAACCAGCATTGGTAAATTAAAAACCATCGAGCCGTTTAGAGTCAGTTGGACGGCTGGTAGTTGCCCAGGCTGCAATGTTTTGCATCCATCAAGCCCTATTACCGCAGGTTATTTGCGGCAAGGGTTTCAACAACCACCTTTCAATGGCAATGCGCCAGGCTGCCCACCTTTGACACCTGCTTTCAATATTATACCATTTCAGTCACCTACTTGCGGTACTAAGTTCGACCTTGAATATACAGGTGGAGCGACACCAAATTTAGTTGTTGAATGGAATTTTGGCGAAGGTGCCGTGCCACGAACATCCAATGAGTTGAATCCAACAGGTGTCATTTACACCTCAAGTGGCTTAAAAATCGTGACTTTGAAGGTCAGTAGCGGACTTTGTGCGGATAGCCGAGCTAAAACAGTCAATGTTGCTGCCAGTCAAATTGGTTTCTCTGCGACTGCTCAAGTGACGACTATTAAATGTCGCAATGCCAGTACTGGCGGTATCACATTAACGCCTATTGGTGGCACAGGTGCAAAAACCTATGCCTGGTCAAATGGTGCAACCACTCAAAATTTGACAAATGTAACAGCTGGTCGCTATCGAGTTACAACAACAGATGCAAGTGGTTGTACATTCACCTTGGATACAGTGGTCACCCAACCTGTCAGTGCGATTTCATTTACAAATGTCATTACAGCTGAAACTTGTAAAGACTACGAAGATGGTATGATACAGCTAATTCCCAACGGTGGTACAAAACCCTATCGCATCAGTTGGTCAAATGGTGAGACAACACCCACTATTTCGACTTTAATTGCAGGGCAGTATAGAGTCACTATACTCGATTCTAATAATTGCCGATTAGATACTTCTTTCATTATCAATCGTCGGTGTCGTATTGATACCTCAACATTTAAAATTTATGATGTTATTACACCAAATGGGGATAATAATAATGATAAATGGGTGGTTGCAAACATCGAAAAATATCCAAATAATGAAATGTTCATTTACAACCGTTGGGGGCAAATAGTTTACACTAAAAAAGCCTATACAAACGAATGGGAAGGAACAAATCAAGAAGGAAAAGAATTACCCGCCGCAGCGTATTTCTATATCATTAAACTAAACGATGATAAGAATACTGTTTGGGAAGGCTCGGTCACCATACTACGTTAAGGGTTGGTTCTGTTGGGGTTTGGTTATCAGGGTTTGAGGATTGGTGGACTACAATCAGTCAACTAATCCCTAATAATCAATTAACCAATCCCTAATAACCAACAATCCAACAACATTTTTCATTAAAAGCAAATACACATTTGCATTATAAAACAATGAAATGAAAAAAATTTTAAACATAATCATAGTCTTTACTGCTTTAGTAGGGCAAGTAAAAGCACAACAATATCCGCTTTTTTCCAACTATGTTGTCAATGCTTACGGTTATAATCCTGCGGTCATAGGTCAGAATGAACATATTGATTTGAGGGGTACATATCGGACGCAGTGGGTGGGCTTGTCAGGTCAACCACAAACCCAAATTGTCATGGTCAATGGACGTATGGGAAAAACTGGCTTCAACGTGGGCGGCAATTTCTACAACGATGTAGCGGGTAAATTGAAGAAAACGGGGGCTTCTGGTATCGTATCTTATACTCAAAAAATTGGAGACAAATCCAATCTCAGCTTAGGCGTTTCGGGAGGTTATTATAAGGTAAGTGTATTGGACAACATTTTTTCACAAATTGCGCTTGATCATGACCCTACGATTCTCGCAGGACAAGCAGGCATGTGGGTGCCAGACCTAAGCGTCGGTCTTTACTTCCGCCAACAAGATGGTTTTTTTGCAGGTATTTCTGTACCACAACTCTATCAAAAAAAGTTGATTTATGACCCTTCTTTGAAGCTTGCAAACCCAACAACCATCGTAAGACACTATTATGGTATGTTGGGTTATACTATAAAAGTGAACGATGTATTGAAACTCGAGCCGTCTATTATGGGTAAATACGCCCAAAATGTCAAGCCACAAGCAGATTTTTCGATTCGAGGTATATTCAATAATTTATTTTGGGTAGGTGGTAGCTATCGGACTGAAGATGCTGTTGTGGCTATGGCGGGTATAGAATATCCAAAATGGTATGCGGCTTATAGCTATGATATGACGACTTCGCAGTTGAGCAATGTCAGTTCTGGCAGCCATGAAGTAACCGTTGGTTTCCGTTTTGGCGGTCAATGTAAGGACGAAGACAAAGATGGCATCTGTGACAAAGACGATAAATGTCCAAAAGAGCCAGGTACTAAGGAGAACAATGGTTGTCCAGAAAAAGAACCTGAAAAGAAAGACTTATGCCCAGATAGAGACAAAGATGGTATTTGCGATGCCGATGATAAATGCCCCGACTTACCTGGTACAAAACAGAACCAAGGTTGCCCCTTCAACGACCGCGATGGTGATGGCATTCGGGATGATATTGACAAATGTCCTGACATTCCAGGTTCTGCACGTAACGAAGGTTGCCCCCTCAGTGATCGCGACAAAGATGGTATTTTGGATGAAATTGACCCTTGTCCAGACGAAGCAGGTCCTTTATCAAACATGGGTTGCCCATTAACAAGCGACCGAGATAAAGACGGTGTCATGGATAAAGACGATGCTTGTCCAGATACGCCTGGCCCTAAAGAAAACAAAGGTTGTCCGTTTGGTGGTGACCGTGATGGTGATGGCATTCCAGATGAATTGGATAAATGTCCAAATACTTATGGACCAAAAGAAAATAATGGTTGTCCCGTAGTCAGTAAAGATGAACAAGATGCTTTGACCATTGCCATTCGCAATCTCTATTTTGATACAGATAAATGGATTATCCGCCCTTCTTCCTTTCGTGATTTAAATAATGTTATTTCAATTATGAAAAAGAAAAAGGATTGGAAACTCAAAATTGCAGGTCATGCAGATACACGCGGTGATGAAGAGCACAACTTAATGTTGTCCCGTAACCGTTCTAATGCCGTCAAAAACTACTTGGTTTCAAGAGGTATTTCACCAAATCTGCTCATTGTAGAGTTTTTTGGTGCGACTCAATCCAATCCAAATAAGAATGATGCAGGCGTTTTACAACAAGACCGTCGCGTTGAATTAGAGTTCTATTTCGATTAGAACTTTGCAATATTTTCCTTCAAAACACAAAAAGCGCAGCCCTAAAAAGCTGCGCTTTCTTTTTAGTTTTAGATTCTTTTATTAGTCGGTTTTTACAATCGAAAAGCCATTAACTAAAGATTAACTAAAGAGGTGTGACCCCTCAGTATAAATCATGTCTTAAGCCTGTTATCTTTGCTTCGCTTTTCGTAAGAGAGGTAATATAATTTAAAATTTTTACTTAAAAATTCAATTATCAACAACAATGAAGAAAATTTTGGCTATCGCCGCAATGTTCTCTTTTGTCACTTTCGCAAGTGCACAAACACAATCTGCTCCAGTTGCCACTGCGAAAGCAACTAAGGCGAAAAAAGTTGCAAAAACAGCTGCTGCACCTACTACAGACAAGGTCGCAAAAGCACCAAAAGCGGCTAAAACAGCGGCTACTCCTGCTACAGACAAGGTCGCTAAAGCACCAAAGGCGGCTAAAACAGCAGCGACAACAGCGGCTGCACCTGCCGCAGACAAAGTTACAAAGGCACCAAAGGCGGCTAAGACGGCGGCTACAACAACGGCTGCACCTGCTGCGGACAAGGTTGCTAAAGCACCAAAAGCTGCTAAGACAACGGCTACTGTAGCAAAACCTAAAGTTGCTTCAGCTGCAACAACTAAAGCTGTTGCAGGAGCGGATAAATCAATCGGTAAAGATGCACAAGGTCGCACCATTTTACAAGGTCCGCGTGGTGGTCAATACTATATCAACTCGAATGGCAATAAGACTTACATTAAGCAAGACAAAAACTAAGTCTTTGTTGTCAGCAAATAAACAGGGCAAAAAGCGGTATTCGCTTTTTGCCCTTTTTATTTGCTGACATGAATCTATTACGACCATTTTGAATTATAAAGCATTGTAAATCAATGCTTAAAAAATTCGCCATTCACCATTCACCATTAAGTTTATCTGTAGTTTTGATCATAAAACTTACGATAAGCATCTACACCTTTTTGACGAATCACTTCACGATAATTGTCTTGTGAAATAGCAAAGACTTCATATACACCTTTCAAATAATCTTGTCCGTTTTTAGAGACCCCCTCAGTATATTTAAGTGCGGCTTCTTTGTCTTTAAATTTCCGAACAACCAGCACGGGTGTTTCTGATTCAGTACTAAAAAACATACTCGACACATTAAGAGCATCGGTGCGATGATATTTTGAGTCATAATCAGAAACGACAATTTTGGAATCTTCTAAATCTGCATTTTTGTTCAAAATGACAATGACATAATGCAATCTATCATCTCCTTCGACAAATTTTTTCACTGGGTCGTTATTGGCATCATCATCATTTGTGGTTTTAGGCGATTCTGTCACAGGGCCGCCAAACTCCAAAATGCGAATGATTTCTTGCGCTCTTTTTTCTTCGGGCGTTCCCGTATATTTATTAATGACCTCCTTCAAGGACGCAATATAGTTGATACGTCCCAATTCATGTCCAATACACATCGCTTCGAGTAAAGCAAATTTAGCACTCAGAGCATTAGCCACACCATATTTAGTCTCCGATTCATGGATACGCGCTTGTGCTTCTTTGTATTTTCCTTCTTTAAAGAGGCTGTAAGTGGTTGCATAATATTTTTCAACCGTTTCAGTGTCATCTTTAACCTTTGGTTTGTCTTTATCTTTTAACAAAATGGCATAAGTCGTATTCGGATATTTTGACATGATTTTGTCATAATAATCCTGGGCTTTTACCTTATTACCTAAATCGTTATATGCAACATGTAAGTAATACCATTCAGCTAATTCATTTTTCGTTTTTGGAAAACGGGACAAATGCGCTTCCAAAGTTTCAATCGCTTTTTTATCATTTTTCAATTTGTCATGGTACAAAGTGCCGAGCATGAACATAGCTTCATCAATTTTACTTTCGGCTATTTCAACATCTTTAGGTGTTTTGGGAACATCTTTCATCATGTCTTGATACTCTTTTTCTGTCATATCTCTGGACACAACTTGCGTATCATTATTTCTGACAAACTCACCATTTGACCGCTTATTGCTGCGCCGCCAATTGTCTTCAAGTTTACGGTCTGTACCCCATTTGCGCTCAAATTCACGTTTACCTTTTTTAACCAGGTCTGCATTATAACCCCAAAACTTAGATTTCTTTGCAGCATCCGCTAAATCGAAATCGGAGAGTTTGCCACCCGCCCCTACTGAGGGGTTTGCCAAAGCTGCCGCTTGCTTTTGTTTCTCTTTTTTCATGCGCAAGGCCAAGTCGCGTTTGTCTTTATCGGACAAAGCAGAGACTTTAAGAAGGCTATCTTGAAGCTTTATGGTTTCAATACTCCTTGCTATTTCCTGTAAATTAGTCGCATAACGCTCAGATTCTATGCGGCGCACGTCCGTTTTCGCTAATGTTGTAGAGGCACTATCAAAAAAGTTTTTCGCAGCAACAAAATTTTCAGCTTCAAATTGCAAATTAGCCAACATATAATAAGCTTCAGCTTTCGACGCTTGTCCCCGCCCTGGTGATGCCAATGCCTCTTTCAAATATGCAATCGTTTGCGGTTTATCCCCTTTTTTCAAAGCTATTTGAGCCAGTGTGAAATAGATTTGGTCACCATATTCCCGATTTTTAAAGTCTTTACTCATTTTTATGAGCGTAGCCGTTGTTTGTTCGCCTGCATTCGGGTCATTCAAGGCTCTGTTTAGTCTCGAATTGAACTCCATTTCATAAACGGGGCCATAATCCAACACTTTGTCAAAAGCGGCATAAGCCTTTTCAGAATTGCCTTTTATTTGATACAATTGTGCTAAAATATAAGCTAAACGGGCTTTCTCTTTTTTCTTTTTTGACAAGGCTATGCCGCGTTCAAGTGCTGGAATAGCAGCATCGTATTGTTTTTGTTTCAGATACAAAGCAGCTCTAGCAACAGCCGATTGGGCTTTGATGTCCTTGAAAGATTTAGGGTTTTTGTCAATATCATCTAATAAAATCTCTGCATCTACAAAGTATTGACGCTCAATGAGTGTACGGGCATACCAAACAACACCTTCTTGATAACAAGGGCGATGCTTTAAAAAGTATCTATCTGGCTTGGCTTTAGGCTTTTTTACTTTAGCTATCTTTTCATCGTCCTTCTCATCTTTTGCCTTTTTAGTATTGTCAGCAACTTTTATAGAGTCTTTTTTATCATTATTTGCCGTTGTTACTGAGGGGGTATTGTCAGTCGTCGTAGGTGTCGTATCGTCAACCTTAATACCGAGTTTAGCCAAACGTTCTTTCTCTTCCCGTTCTTTACGGCGTTGTTCAGTTCGTTCAGCATTTTCTTTACTGCGTTGTGCATTGCGCTCTGCAAGGCTTTCTTTTTTATCTTTTATAGCTTCTTTTCGTTCCTTAGCGGCTAGTTCTTTTGCCTCTTCAAGGGCTTTTTCACGTTCTTTTTTATCTTTTTCAGCCTGTTTTGCTTTTTCTTCTTTTTCTCGTGCTTTTTCTTTAGCGGCTTGTTCACGGGCTTTTTTAGTGTCTTTAGCTTTTTTAGCACGTTCTTTTTTCTTTTCATCGCGTACTTCTGCTGCTAATTTCGCACGTTGTTTCGAGGTCAATTTTTTCTTTATCGAAGGATTATAATTTTCAGCTAAGTAGGCGAATGTTTCCTCTGCCGCATCGAAGTCATGTTTCAAATATTGGGCTTTGCCCATCATCAAATAGCAATCATCAACCCAATGGCTTGGACGGTGATAAGTCGCAACAACAGCTACTTTTTCGATGGCTTTGTCCAAATCAGGCGCAACAGCCGCTGGGTTGTCAACTGCCAAATAAGGATAAATATCAAGCACTTGATTGTAATTATCCTGATGTTGTGCGTTCAATTTATCAGTTGCCTCTTGCACCAAAACATTGGCATTAAAAAAACCATTGTACTTAGCCGTGAGGTTGTGCATGAAGAGTTTGAAGCCTTTAGCTTCGTCCTTTTTGCGTGAAGTGACGCAAGAAGCGAGGACTGTAAGGGCGAAAATCAGCGATAGGGACTTATAAAAATGTCTCAATGTCAAACGATTTATGTTAGTTCTAAAAAGTTAATTCTGCTATTATAGGCATAAAACTGCAATATCTCTGTAATTTTGCACTTTGAACCTGCTATTAGACTTAAAATTGGGCAAAATTATTTTAATTCCGTCAATAATTAACAAATGACAACCGAAAATAAACCGAATCGTTTTACGGCATACTTGGAACGACTTAAACACTTGTCTGCTCGTGACGTGGTACATGGCATCGAAAATGTGTGGCGACGGTTCGTGGCTTTGATAGATAAAGCGAAAGAAACGTATTATCGCCTTGTAATATTAAACAACGAAACTTTTGAAGAAGTTAACTCTTTCAAACTCTCTGTTTTTAACTTTTACGTAGCAGTTAGCACTTTGTTCGTTGGTTTTACCGCTTTAGGCATGGCTTTAATCGTTTTTACTCCTTTGAAGAAAATTATTCCAGGTTACGGAGGCTATGGGTCTGAACGTGCCGTGTTTGACCTCTATGAAAGGGTGGACAGCTTAGAAACTGCGCTCAATGCACATGAAACTTATACAAATAATTTTAGAAAAATGCTCGTTGGGGATGTTGAAAGAGAAAAAGACATGCCAAAGGACAAGCAAGGCACCCCCTCAGTATCCGACTCAAATATGAGCGTTGACGCTTCTGAATTTGAATTAAAAATTCGTGCAGGGGGCGGCGACCCTTTTGAAGACTCTAATACTAGCAGTACTAATAACAACAACGAAAAAGCCATACGTGTAACAGGTCGGAACGACCGACTTGAAAGCATGTACTTGCAATCGCCCATTACAGGCACGCTGAATCTGACTTTTTCACTTGAAAAAAAACATTATGGTGTGGACATTGCCGCACCTAAAAACACACCGATTAAAGCCGTGTCAGATGGTTTCGTCATTCTTTGTGATTGGACTTTGGAAACAGGTAATACGATTGCGATTCAGCACACGAATAATGTCGTTTCTTTTTATAAACACAATTCAAATTTGTTGAAAAAAGTAGGTGATAAAGTCAAAACAGGCGAAGCGATAGCGATTATTGGTAACACAGGCGAACAAACTACCGGACCGCACTTGCATTTTGAGTTGTGGAAGAATGGTAAGGCAGTGAATCCAGAGGAGTATATTAGGTTTTGAAAGGACAAATATGGACAATAAATTTTGTTGATTACTCAATTAATTTATTTAATTTTGTTTGCAAATAACCCCGTTTTAGGGGTTTTATCATTTTTTGAAATATAAAAATTCAGACGTATGACACTTGTAGCAGAAGAGAAAATAAACGTAGCCACATTTCTTGAAAGAGTTGATTTTGAAGAAGGTTACATATATGAACTAATCAATGGTATTATTATGAGAAGAGCTTCCCCCCATGCAGAGCATCAGAATACTGTCGGTAATATCTTTGCAATTATGCGAGCGTTTGTCCTTGAAAATCAATTAGGTAAATGTTATGTCGCACCATTAGACGTTATGTTTGATGATTTCGATTTGATTCAACCCGATATGATGTTTATTTCAAAAGAGCGTTTGGGTATTGTTTCTAAATTTATTGACGGCGCGCCTGAATTAGTCGTAGAAGTTTTATCGCAAGGTTCTATCAAAATGGATAGAAATGACAAGATGAAAACTTATCGACAAAATGGCGTTGCAGAATATTGGATTGTGGATTATCAAAAGAAAACGGTTGAGGTGTATGCACTCATTAATGACGATTATGACATGGTTTCGTTTGGTGATGAGGAGGGAGAAATCGAGTCTTTTTTACTAAAAGGCTTAAAAATTAAAGTAACAACCTTATTCGATTGAATTTTTTATAACTTTTTTATACAAAAAGTGTTTAGAACCCGTGTCTAAACACTTTTTTTTTCTTCAATACTGAGGGGGTGCTTACCTTTGCAAAAAATATAAAAAATATGAGCCAGACTCAACCAAAAAAGAAATTCAACTTCCCGCTTTTTCGCCGCATCATGTCTTTGGCGAATCCTTACAGATTGACTTTTGCTACGGCTGCGTTTTTAGCCATCGTCCTTGCACCGCTTTCGAGCGCACGTCCTTATTTGATACAACAAATGGTGGACGAGCATATCTTTAAATTTGATATACCCGGCATGACACGTATGGTCATTATCCTTATTGGCTTATTGATTTTAGAAGTCATTTTGCAATACACCTTTAATTATATCACCTCTTGGCTTGGTCAATCGGTTATTCGAGATTTACGTGTTCGGGTTTTTAAACACGTTACGAGTCTCAATTTGACTTATTTCGATAAAACCCCAATTGGGCAATCCACAACACGAACAATCAGCGATATAGAGACCATCAATGCCGTGTTTTCAGAAGGCATCATGACCATTATTGCCGATTTATTGACTTTGATAGTTGTTTTAGGCATCATGTTTTGGACAAGTTGGAAATTGACCTTGGTGTGTATGACCGTTTTGCCAATACTTATTATAGGCGCACGTTGGTTCAAAAACGAAGTCGCGCGTTGGTTTCAAACGGTTAGGAACAGTATTTCAACCATGAATTCCTTTTTGCAAGAGCATATCAGCGGTATGAAAGTTGTCCAAATTTTCAACGCAGAAGCGCAAGAACGTGAGAAGTTTAAGGAAATTAATCGTGCTTACACAGGAGCAAATCTTAAAGCGATATTTGCTTATGCGGTATTTTTTCCTTTCGTTGAAATCATTTCAGCAGCGGCATTGGGACTTATGGTTTGGTATGGTTCACGTGGGGTCATTGAAAACCATATTACATTAGGTGTTTTGGTGGTTTTTCCTGTGTATTTGAATATGTTATTCCGCCCTGTTCGGATGTTGGCGGATAAGTTTAATACCCTACAAATGGGCATGGTGGCTGCCGAAAGAGTATTTGATTTACTTGATGAAGGGGAATTTAAAGAAAAAAATGGCTCAAAAAAGGCAGATATACTGAGGGGGGATATAGCGTTCAAAAATGTTGATTTTAGTTACGACAACACCAATTATGTCTTGAAAAATGTCAATTTTGAACTAAAAAGAGGTCAAACATTAGCCATTGTCGGTTCAACAGGTTCTGGAAAAACAACAATTACAAGCGTTTTATCCCGTTTTTATGAAATTCAAAAAGGCGCAATTACGATAGATGGCGTGGACATTCGAGAGTACGATTTGAATAGTTTACGCAGTAAAGTAGCCGTCGTTTTACAAGATGTGTTCCTATTCAGTGGTTCTGTTTTTGAAAACATCACTTTGAGAGACCCCTCAGTATCTTTGGAAAAAGTAAAGGCTTGTGCCGAAATGATAGGCGCAGCAGAGTTCATAGAACGCTTGCCAGGCGGCTACGATTATGAAGTCATGGAACGGGGTGCTACCTTGTCAATGGGACAAAGGCAGTTGATTTCGTTTGTCCGCGCCCTTGTTTTTGACCCCAGTATCTTAATTTTAGACGAAGCAACGAGTTCTATTGACCCAGAAACGGAGGGTGTCATTCAATACGCCATTGAAAAATTGATTGCCAAACGCACGTCTATCATCATTGCCCATCGTCTTTCGACCATTCGTCATGCCAACAATATTTTAGTTATGGACAAAGGACAAGCGATAGAATTTGGCAAACATGATGATTTAATTCGAATCGAAGATGGACGTTATAGAGAGCTGTATGAAATGCAATTTGCTTCAAATGCAATGAGTCTATAAGGGGTTATAAAATTCAATATCAACCTGTAATAAGTTGAATAACAAGTATATATATAAAATCCCCACAAGACTTCATTTGTCTTGTGGGGATTAAAATAAGAAATAACCACATTAGATTTTTACAAACTTTCCCATACTGAGGGGGCGTTGGCGAATATCCAAAACATGAAAAATATATTGCCCAACGGGTAAATCCGAAACATCAAAGGCTTGGTCAGGAACTGTAAGATGTACTGTTTTTATGAGCCTACCTCCCAAATCGAAAAACCTAATATCTGTTTCTCCAACATCTTTTGCTAAATTTGTTTGTACCAAACCACCACTACTTGGGTTTGGGGATAGTTGCGTGGTCGTTATACTGAGGGGTATCGAAGTTTCACTTGTGATGAGTCCGTCACCATCTACTTTAAGGATATACGCTTCTGTTGTTTTTTCAGGATTGTAGTTGTATTTTAAGCCGTACATTAAGCAGCCACCATCATTTGTGGCGAGTAAGCCATACATATCGAATAAAATATCTTTACCATATTTTCGAGACCAAAGTGTATTATAAGATTTGTTCAATTTATACAATACGAATTGAGCAGAATCAATAAGAAATGGGTAAACGCCTTGATAATATTTATTAAAAGTTCCACCAATAAAAATATCTCCATTAAAAGTTGTATCTATTGAGTTTCGAATTGCCATCCATTGAGAGGTATCGCCATTTCCAAGCTCTTTGAATACTAAGTGTTCTCCTTTTAGGTTAGTCTTCAAAAAATAGAGATTTCTATTATATCTACCTCCCATAAAGTAAATAGAGTCATTGACTCTTACTGCACTTGGTTGAAAAGAGCCAATAGGTTGTCCTTGTGTCGGTAAAAAAGCATTGTATTGGTAGTTAAAATTAGTATCAACAACTACCAAACGAGTTCCATCAAATAAGACATAACGCTGGCTGTCTTTCATAACTCTCATGTAATCAAAAAATCCAATATAAGGAGACCCCGTAGTTTCTTCCCAAGTCGTATCTCTCGGATATTTGAAGGTTAAATAAGTAAGGTTTCCGTCTTTATTTACCCGAGCACCGAATAATCGTGTGAGTATTGAACCTGGATAAGAAATACCCGCACCTATTATTATATTTGAGTCGCGGTCAGTATCTGTACTCATAAATTGAACGGTGTTCGGTGTTTCATGTAACTGATCACTGATTACATTAAAAGAAGAATCAAATTTTGTAAGCCAAAGAAATTTTTTACGATTAATGGTATTAAATGCACCTCCAACACCCAAAAATCCAAATTTTGTTTTTGTTAACCTGCATAGATAAAGTGTCAAACTATCTTTTATAACTTTTTTTAACGATACTAATTGACCATTTTTATTCAAACTCAATATAGCTATACGGTTAACTTTACCTTGTGGAATTTCGTTAATAACAATAGCATACCCATCATTAAATGTTTGAATCGCCGCTTCTGCAACATCTGATTTAGAATCGAAAAAGGTGTATTCAAAATTATGTGATTGGCTGAACAAAAAAGTTGGTAAAAAAAATACAATGAATACTTGAAGAATATTTTCTTTCATGATAAAAAATTTAATGCCCGATATATGAACATATCGGGCATATATTTTAAAACTTTAAAACAAACAAGGATTGTAACAATAACCTGCTGTTGGAGGACAAATTTCACCACACCTTTCAAGTGCGATATATTTTCCTAATTGAATTGTTCCCCAATGTAGTTGCCAAGAACGATTTATACCATCTTCAATATGAGCATGAATATTACTTTCCATAAAAGGAATTAAAATAAAACTCTTATTTGCTATTTGGGTTTTGGTTGATATATAAGAATAATAATTATTATAATACCAATTCATATCATCATAGTTTAAACAATCCTTATAATCGAAGTTTGCTATTTTACTATCAGTTAAATATAAAAGATAATCTCTTTTATTATCCATAACATCATTTGTGTTTCTGTTAGTATTTGAAGTGTCTGCAGAAAAGGTAATACTAACTTCATCAATAAAAATACCTCTTGAAGTTCCTTGATTATTTGGGTTTGGATATCTTATATTCAATTTATCTTTCAACTGAATTGCGGCATCTGATGATTGATGGGTTACATCAATATTGCTACATTTTCCATAATTTGAACCCCATATCCAATTATCTCCAACCCCAAATGGCTCACTTTCTGGTTCGCCTTCACCAATAACACTTGTAACCTCCAAAGTCAAATCAAGACTTTCTATTGGTGAAACAGCTATATCAACAGCAATGACATATTTTTCTCCACTTACACTTGAGTAATGATTGGCAATTTTTTGGCGAGTTGCTTCAACAGCAGCAGGTAATGCGTTGTAATCAACCATGCCATCGGTCATAGGAACTTTAATAACTTCAGTTTTTACAAAACTGTTTTTAAACGGTTTACCAGCATCGGCATAGCGTGCATTCATCAAGGCTTCGATGTTCCAAACTACGCTGTCGGCACTCATAGTCTCTGAACTACGAGCTGTTAAAGAGCCTTTACGCTCAATTTTCTCTAATAAACCCGCAAAAAGTCGAATTTTTGTAATGATTGCGTCATTGTCGGCACTTACTTTCGGATTGTAAAGCGTTGTGCCTTTTGAGGTCGAAGTATTGTTAATTTTCGACTCTGTTTCTGCCATTGTTATGTCTTTTTGACAACTGCTAAAAAGAAAGAGGGTAATGATACCCAAAGCTAATACTTTTTTCATAAAGTTAAGATTTTGATGATTAAAAAAATATTTGAATAGAGATTTGTTGAAATATAAGTAATGATGAATGATAAATGATAAATGATGAACGATAAATGGCGCAAAACGTTGATTATCAATTGTCTCCACGAAACCAATTTCCCGTTTATTTTTGTTCATCTACTTATAAGATGCAGATTATCAAAGTTATTGACGTATAGACATGACGATTTGAACTTATTCAGTGTGAATAAGCCCGAAATTAGGAGAATGAAAAGAAATTGATTTTTTGTACTGAAATGCAGCAGAGGGACTAACGTATTGCGTATTGCGTATTGCGTATTGCGTATTGCGTATTGCGTATTATCATAAGAAGGAAGTTTTAGATTTCACAAAGGTAATATTTCATTTTACTATTATATAACAATCAAGGCACTTTTCTCAATTAAATTATTTTTTTTTTATTACATGTGCTTTTGAAACATACCTATAAATTTAGTCGCTAAATTTCTTTTATCCCTAAAACTACAAATCCTCACAGTTAGAACATTGATTTACAACATTTTATCTGTGAGGATTTGTAGTAAAAAATAAAGAGCAGCTTAGTTCGCCACCTCCGACAAAAACTTCAAGCGAATCATACAGATTTCATCATAAGTGATTTCATCGTCCTCCTCTTTCAAAACCTTGAATGCTACTGAGGGGTCGTCGGTATCAGATGTCATAAAATAATCATAAATCGTTTCTTGTACATATTCATCAATCACATCATCAATCGTATAGCCTAAATTCAGTTTTGTTCCAGAAAGAACAATGACGTAAAGTTCAGTCATCAATTCATCAGGTGTCAACTGATTCTGACGTGCCAATTCGTTTAATGGAAGCTTTCGGTCTATACCTTTGATAATCGCTACTTTAGTCTTAGACTGATTCGCAACTTGCTTGATAACAAAGTCTTGTGGGCGGTCAATCTCGTTTTCTTCGACATATTTCTCTATTAATGCCATGAAAGGCTTGCCAAACTTCTGTGCTTTACCCGACGAAATGCCTTGAACTTTGGTCATTTCCTCTAAATTAATCGGGTACAACGTTGCCATATCTTCAAGACTTGGGTCTTGGAAAATGACATAAGGCGGTACGTTCTTCTTTTTTGCTTCCGATTTACGCAAGTCTTTAAGCAATTTCAACAACAAAGTATCGAGGGCAGCCGGTTTTGCTTGCATTTCATCAGGGTCAACTGATGTGTCCTCAAAATTGTGGTTGAGTGTAATTTTCATCTCCTGCGGTTTTTCTATAAACGCCCGACCGTCATCGGTGAGGTGAATAACACCGTATTGTTCAATTTCTTTGTAAATTAAGTTACTCAACATGGCGTTGCGCACAACAGATTGCCAAAAGACTTCACTTTTTCCTTTTCCACAAGCAAATAACTCGTTTTTTGTATATTTAAAGTCCTTCATTTCTTTCGTCTCGTTGCCGAGAATGAAATCAATAATCGTTTTCAAAGTAAATTGCTCGCCCAAGGATTCGATAGCCTCCAAAGCAGTTGCCATTTCGTCTTGGACATCAACCGTTGGACGCGGATAGCGGCAGTTGTCGCACATACCTTTACGGTCGCAAACAAATTTTTCACCAAAATAATGAAGCAAAAACTCACGTCTACACGTTGTTGTTTCCGCATAAGCCGTCATTTCCTCCATCAATTGCATACCCATTTCACGTTCTGCAACGGGTTTATCACGTAGGAATTTCTCCAAACGAGCAATGTCTCGATAACTATAAAAAGCCGTGCAACGTCCATCAAGACCATCACGCCCTGCCCTACCCGTTTCTTGATAATAATTTTCGATGGATTTTGGAATATCATGGTGCATCACAAACCGCACATCGGGCTTGTCAATACCCATACCAAATGCAATCGTCGCAACGATGACATCAATTTCTTCCATCAAAAAATTATCTTGGGTATTCGACCGTGTTTTTGCATCGAGGCCCGCGTGATACGGTTGCGCTTTGATGCCATTGACAGATAGAACTTTGGCAATATCCTCGGCGGATTTTCGAGCTTGTACATATATAATGCCTGAACGGTCGGGTAAATCTTTAACAACTTGAAGGATTTGGCGGTGTAATGCCTCTTCTTTCGGCGGTTTTGGGCGAACTTCGTAGTATAAATTGTCTCTATTGAACGATGAAATGAAAATATTTTCATCCTTCATGTCCAAATTTTTAACAATATCAACTTGAACTTTAGGCGTTGCCGTCGCTGTCAAAGCGATAATTGGCACATAACCGTCAATAGACTCAATCATCGTCCGAATCCGCCGATATTCAGGTCGGAAATCATGCCCCCATTCTGAAATACAGTGCGCCTCGTCAACAGCTACAAAAGAAATTTTTGTATTCTGAAAAAACTCGATATTTTCTTCTTTTGTCAATGTTTCAGGTGCGACATAAAGGAGTTTCGTTTTGCCATCCGTAATGTCTTGTTTCACTTTTTTAATATCCGTTCTGGAGAGAGACGAATTTAAAAAATGGGCAACTTCATCATTTTGAGAATAACCTCGAATAGAATCCACTTGGTTTTTCATCAAAGCGATGAGTGGCGAAATAACCAAAGCCGTTCCTTCTTTCATTAAAGCTGGTAATTGGTAACAGAGGGATTTGCCGCCGCCTGTAGGCATTATAACGAATGTATCATGCCCTTCTAACACACTTCTCACAACCGCCTCTTGAGTTCCCTTAAATTTGTCAAAACCGAAGTACTGTTGCAAAGCCTCGTGCAGCGAATCCGTCGTCACTTCCATTATCTCATGCATTGCGCGTATTTATTTTTAATTAAATTTATTAAACAATGAAAATTAGCCCCCTCAGTATAACCACTTTGGAGAGAATATTTTAGTACATCAAAAACTCAGTGGAAAAAAACAGATTATCGAATCAGCTTGAAAAAAAAATTGCTTACATCAAACTATATTTATTACTATAAATTATACTTTGGTGGAAGTCCTAAAACCTTGAAAAATATTGACGGACTTCTTTTTTGTCAAAATCTTTCGCTTGATTCTTCGTGTTTACCAAATTAAATTTGGCCTTAGTCGTTTTTTTTGAAATGAGTCTTTTTATGTTTTCTGTTTTCTGAATCTAAAATTAAAACAATCTTTCCGTTTAACAGCTAATTTTATGATATTTTTTTCATAAAAAATAGAACTTTGCTTTTCTATGAAAGATTTAATTCTCAAAACTGCTCGTCAGACGCTCGAAATTGAGCAAAAAGCCATTGCTGCGTTATCCAATAGTTTAGATAATGATTTTGTAAAAACGGTGGAAACCATTTTTCAATCCAAGGGTCGTGTCATCGTTACTGGCATCGGCAAGTCTGCTATTGTCGCACAAAAAATTGTCGCCACCTTCAACTCCACAGGCACCCCCTCAGTATTTATGCACGCAGCCGATGCCATTCATGGCGATTTGGGCATGATTCAACGGGACGACACCATTATATGTCTCTCAAAAAGTGGTGATACACCTGAGATAAAGGTGCTGATACCGCTTCTGAAAAACTTTGGCAACACCCTCATAGCAATGGTCTCAAACCGTGATTCGTATCTCGGCAAACAGGCACATTATATATTGCATACGCCCATCGAAAAAGAAGCCGACCCTAATAACCTCGCGCCAACGGCTTCAACAACTTCTCAAATGGTATTGGGTGATACTTTGGCGATTAGCCTACTAACATTACGTGGTTTTTCAGCGGAGCATTTTGCGCAATTTCATCCAGGCGGTGCTTTGGGCAAGCAGCTTTATTTGCGGGTGCGGGACATTTATCCGTTGCATGGCAGCCCCTCAGTATCAGGTTCAACAAATTTGAAAAATACGATTTTGGAAATGACTTCTCAAAGGCTCGGTGCAACCGCTGTTTTGGATGACCAACACAACCTCATCGGCATCGTAACGGACGGTGATTTACGGCGTTTGTTGATAAAAGACTTAGATTTGAAAGTTGTTACGGCAGAAGAAGTGATGACATCAAACCCACAAACCATTGATTCTGAATCACTTGCCGTCGAAGCATTGAAATTGATGCGTGAAAAAAGCATCTCCCAACTCATTGCTACTGAGGGGGGGCGTTATGTTGGTATGGTACATCTGCATGACCTCGTTAGAGAAGGGTTGCTTTGATTAAATTAGGCAAATTTTGTTTCGATTATTCAGCAATAACTTGCGTCAAGTTTAAAACCTGACGCAAGTTGTTTCATTCATTTTAAATAAACAGTAAGACTTTGCCCCTTGCCTTTTGCTTATTGCCCTTTGCTTTTTGCCCTTTGCTTTTTGCCTTTTGCCTTTTGCCCCTTGCCTACTTACTTTCTTGCGGCGGTTTATATTTCGATAAATCCAAAATCTTTTGCGCATCACGCATATCAATAAGGTCAGTCAATGATGTATTCGGATTTCGTTTCATAAACTGTTTCACAATTTGCAAACCTAAGAAATTGCCCACACCGCCTGGGGCTTCGGCAGCAATAATCGGTGCATCAGGACTTGCCGTAACGAGTTTTTGATAATCTTGAAATTTAGTAGAATACAAAAGGTTTTGCTTCAAAATGCGTCCCCACGTAAAGCCTTCGTTGGTATAACAACCAGCCATTTGCTCACGTGTATAAGCCAATTTTATGCTGTCAGGCGTATTCGGCAACAAACAATCGAGTATATATTGCTTTTTACCATTGTGTATCATATAGTCTATCAACCGATTACCTTTTGCTTCACCTACTAAATCGCCTACAAGCAATTCAAAAATACGTTCTACAAGATAGTCTTTTCGAAAAGTACGGCTGATAAACATGGGATAAGTCGTGATTAAAGCCTCATAAGTCTTGTGGTCTTGACCTAAAAACATGTCTAAACCAATGGCAATGGTGCTATCATTGGTCAAAACAGCTGCAAAGTTGTACGCCGAAGGCATGGTATAAATGTCGGTTGGCACAGGTTTATTAGGGAAATAATGCTTGTAAAAGCGCAAACCTTCATCAATTTGCTGCTTAATACCGTCAAAATTTTTATAAACCAAAGCCATGGTATCCATCATACCCCGCATGGAAGGATTGGTCAAAAATGGACGAACTTGGTTGCGGTATTTGCCAACAGAGTCTTTTGCCTCTTTTATGCCAATGACACGCTCAAAATAAAGGTTTGAAAATTCTGGGTATTTCTGTTCCAATGCTTTTACCCCCCCCTCAGTATTTAAGGTGTCAAGGGCATAAACGTCTTGGTCAAAACGATGAATTTTTATATCGGACTTGATACCCGATACGTCAGGCGTATTGGGTTTATCGGTATCATTTTTACAATTAGAAAAAATTACAAGGGAAAGGATAAGGAGTGAAAAGCGATTTTGGAACATCATTATTTTTTGAAAATTAAGTATTGGGTTCAGGTATAGTAGACGGAAATTGA
>JANLQI010000151.1:0-10866 GCA_031367705.1 Saprospiraceae bacterium
TTGTTTTTTGCAAAAAACAAAACCTATTCAAATTTCTGTTTACTATACCTGTTCACCTGAATAAAACTAAGCCCAACGCGTTTTAAGAAAATCGGCTATGCCATCCATTGCGTTGCCCAACATTTCAGTTGGCGGTAAAAAGACGATACGAAAATGGTCTTTTGTCGGATAATTAAAGCCATTACCTGCTACGACAAGGATGTGTTTTTCTTCTAAAAGTCCTAAAATAAATTCATCATCGTCTTGAAAATCAAATTTTTTCAAGTCAATTTTTGGAAAACAATACAATGCACCTTTGGGACGAACGCAACTGATGCCTGGTATTGACAATAATTTATCGTAACACAACTCCATTTGCTTATACAATCGCCCTGTTGGTGTCACCAAATCATTGATACTCTGATAACCACCCAACGCGGTCTGAACGCCAAATTGAGCCATGACATTGGCGCACAAACGCATTGAAGCCAAAAGCGTTAAACCTTCGATATATGATTTAGCACGATGTTTTGCACCACACATTATCATCCAACCACCACGAAATCCAGCTGCCCGATAGTTCTTAGACAAACCACCCATTACAATCGCTAAAGTATCTTGAACTAAAGGTGCAACAGAGTGATGTTGTGCGCCATCATACAGGATTTTATCATAAATTTCGTCTGAAAAAAGGATTAATTGATGCTTTTCAGCAATTTTAACGAAGCCTTCGACGATTGCCTTTTCATAGACTGCACCTGTTGGATTGTTCGGATTTATGAGTACTAAAGCCTTTGTTCGAGGGGTTATTTTTGATTCTAAATCCTTCAAATCGGGATTCCAATCACTGGCTTCATCGCACATATAATGCACCGCTTTGCCACCACACAAACCCACGGCTGCTGTCCAAAGTGGATAATCGGGTGTTGGAACAAGCACTTCGTCGCCATTATTGATAAGCCCTTGCATGCACATAACAATTAGTTCACTGACACCATTGCCAATAAAAACGTCCTCAATTTGCGTATTTCTAACGCCCACTGTTTGGTAATAATGTTGTACCGCTTTACGCGCAGCAAATAAACCCCGCGAATCAGCATAACCTTGAGCGTCCCGAATATTGGCGATAATGTCGTGTACAATTTCATCGGGTGCATCAAAACCGAAGGCGGCAGGGTTGCCGATGTTCAGATTGGTGATTTTAAAGCCTTGTTGCTGCAAGTAGAGCGCACGTTCGTAAATTGGGCCACGAATTTCGTAACGCAAATTATCCAACCGTTGGCTTTTTAAAATTTGTTTTTGAGCTTGTGGCATGTCAATAAGTTCAATTTCAGGAAATTCTTCGATTAAAATGTCTAACATAAAAGGGTGATTTATTGAAAAATACTGAGGGGGTGTTTCGAGGTGCAAAAGTATCGTTTTGAAAATGAAACGTCAACTTCTTTTTTAGGAAATGATGAATGGTGAATTTACAAAATGCTGATTTTCAACATTTTGCAAATTTATCATTCATTATTTATCATTTATCATTTCCTAAATAACTTGAAAAAATTCTAAATCCTTTATAAAACTTTCGTCAAAACTTGCGCCTATGCCAATCCCATCATCAATAAAGACTGAGCCATTTTCACCATAAACAATGCCACCTATTACGGGGTCAAACGACAACATCAAAGGGGCATCTAAATCGAAATGAACAACATTGGGGCAAGCTAAAATAAAGTGCATCAAAGCGGACATAGCTAAACGGGTTTCTGAAAAACAACCAACTTGACAGTTGATGCCCGCCGCCTCCGCTATGGCATTGATTTTCAAAGCATTAGAGATGCCACCTGATTTTGCTAATTTGATATTGAAGTAGTCACAAGCCGCATGATTGACTAAATTTAAGGCATCAAAATGGTCAAAAAGAGATTCATCCGCCATGATAGGAATAGGGCTTGCTGCTTTTATACGAGCCATGCCCGCTATATTTCGCGCAGCTATCGGCTGTTCACAATGCTCAATATCGAAGCGTTCGAGTGCTTTCAATGTGGCAGTTGCCGTTGCTTCATCCCAACCTTGATTGGCATCAATGCGGAGCGGAATCGTGTTGCCAATCGTCTCACGAATGGCACGGATTCGGGCGACATCTTCTTTCAAAGTTGTCCCTAATTTAACTTTTATGGCTGGAAAACCTTGATTTTTGAACTTAAAAGCGGAGGCAGCCATACGAACGGGCGTATTTATGCCTACCGTCATGTCAGTTGTAATGTTGCGATTATTTGCTCCGCCGAGGAATTGATAAAGCGGCATATTGGCGGCTCGAGAAGCTATATCGTACAATGCTATGTCAAAAGCTGACTTGATGCAGCGATTACCTGCCAACATTTTGTCCATTAATCGGATACAATGGGTCGTTTCAACAGCATTCTCACCCCTCAGTATTTTAGCTAAAAATTTACCCGCTTCAAACGCTGTTCCTTGAGTTTCTCCTGCAATGCTGCGGTATGGATTACATTCGCCCCAACCGACGATACCGCTTTCAGTTGTGATTTTAACGGCAATACTTTCCGCATTTGTAATGGTTTCGATAGCGATGACGAAAGGCTCAGTTAAAGGGACATTGAGCTTAAACAGTTCAATTTTAGTTATTTTCATAGTCTTAAACGACGGTAAAGTTCCCTTTTCCGATTTGATTGTCATCAATATATACTTCAATTTGGTATCTACCTGGTTTCCATTTGCCGTAGTCTTTATAACCCCATATGCGGTGTAACCAACAAACACCCCAGCCTTGCAATAAAGTAAAATCAGCAAAATAATCAGCAGAATAAACATTTTCAGGATTCAAACCACGCCATTTGATACCGAGAGTAATTGGAAATTGAAGTTGAGGGAAGTTGCCCCGCAACTCCCAACCGATTGAACGCGTTTTGCTGTTTTCAAATTGACTAGCATATACGCGATCCTCTTTGGGTGTCATTTGTTCATAAGGGGATTCAAAAAAATATAAATTAGGCTCAATTTTCATTTCTTTAGAAAAGAAATCCGATTTAACTGTTTTAATCAAATTTACAACAGATAAAGTGATTTTGTTGCTTTCCGCATCAAAATCATCGTCTTCAATGACACCCAGATTTTTATTTTTCAACAACCTATTATACCGCCCTTGCAGCAGCACCAGCCCATCACCATACTCAGTATTTTGGAGTGTGCTGTCGAGCGACTTCAAGGCTTTATCTAAATCACCATCTATTAATTGCTGTTTAACTAAATCAACGTTTGTTCTCATACAATTTTATTTTTTATTCCTAAACCATAATTATTATTCAACTGTATTTTACCACCCCTCAGTATAGGCGTATCAAAAGGATTGTTCGCTATCAACCAGGGACCATCCAAATCTGCAAAATCGCATTGTGGTGCAAGTGCTGCTCCTGCCATAATACCACACGAAGTTTCAGACATGCAGCCAATCATTATTTTCAAATGGCGCTTTCTGGCTTCATTGACCATCCGTTTTGCTTCGTACAAACCTGTTGATTTCATCAATTTGATATTGACACCATGAAACGCAGCTGCAATTTTACTAAAATCTGCGAACCTTTGGAAACTTTCGTCTGCAAAAATTGGAATAGGCGACCCCTCAGTAATGCGGGCATTTCCGTCCAAATCGTGCTTCGGCAAAGGTTGTTCGACTAAAAGTACGCCTTGTTCTTTGAGCCAACAAATCATATCGAGAGCGGCGTTAACATCCGACCAGCCCTGATTGGCATCGGCATAAAGCGGTTTGTCGGTGACTTCCCGAATGGTTTGAATGATTTCTCGGTCATTTTCAGAACCGAGTTTGATTTTCAGGACTGAAAACTCAGCTGCTTCAGCTACTTTTTGGCGTAATACTGAGGGGGTGTCTATGCCGAGCGTACAACTTGTTAGAGGCATAAATTCAGGTTTTGAGCCAATGATTTGCCAAACAGGTTTGTGTTCTAACTGTCCTTTTAAGTCATGCAAAGCGATATCAATAGCCGCTTTGGCAGCCGTATTCCCTTCTTGCAAAACATCTATTCCGTTCATAATTGCTTGAATATCAATAATGTCCGAATCGTATTTTTCTAAAATTTTACTTTCAACAACAGCGTTGTAAAAAGCAAAAGCCGTATCTTGGTTTTCTCCGAGATACGGCGGCATCGAACATTCACCACAGCCTATTTGCCCATTTTTTTCAATTTCAATCAACACCAAAGGTGTAAATGTGCGGGCGTAAATGGCAATGCGAAAAGGATGTTTTAGTTGTAAATCAAATTTTTTATAGCTTAACTTCATTGTTCCTTTTACTGCTTCTTTTGTTCGTTTTGTTGTTTTACAAGGTAGTCTGTTATGATTTGTTTAACTTCACTTAAAGGATAGTTGAAATATTTTGCAATCATCTCTGCTTTCACATCATTTTCATAGAGACTAATGATAGACTTTGTAACGCCTATTTCAATACCTTCTTCCCGACCTTTTTCAAGACCTATCTCGATACCTTCTTCTATAAATTCATCAAAAATTGACATGATTTCAGGTTTTAAATTGTTATCAGATTCTTTTGCTAATTGGATGACTTCCTCACGAGTCATACCAGAAATTGATGCCAAATATACACCAATCATTTGAATAAAAGAAAGGGTATTCACACCTTTTTTTATTCCATAACCATCAAATAGTAGTTCAATAATATGTAATCTCAAATAGTTTTTGTCCAAATAATGTTTAAAGGACAACATTGTTTTTTGCAAAAAAATGGAGTGTAAGCTTTTGATTTTTTCATCTGACAAGTCCTGTAAATTGATTAAAATATAGTCAAAACAGGGCAAATAACGCAGCGTTTCAGGTTCAACAATGCCAAAATAGCTGTCAAAAGGTTCATAATGCCATTTTTCTATGCCATGATAAAAGACAACAGGAATGACTGGCACAGGCTTTTGATGCGCTGCAATTTGCATTTTCCAAGAACCGCGTTGATAGTCATTGATTTGGAAATGTGGGTACGAGGGTTATAACTTTTGTGTTCTAAAAGAAAAGCAATTTTACGTTCCTCTTTACTTCCTTTGAGTTGACATGACCAGACTAAATCTGAAAAATTTTCCTTTAATTCGTCATTGATGTAGGAATTAGGGTCAATTTCCAGCGTATCGAGGTCTAATTTATCCAATAAGTCTTTTGGTAAATACGCTTCTATCATCGGTTTCGCAACGATAAGCAGGCCTAATGCGCCTTTAAAAAATCGGTCGTGAGGGTTGTTAAGGTCATTTGTAACATCGGTGTTTTCAGCCATAGTGGTTCGTTTTAAGTTTTCAATAATTAAATTTATGGATGCTCAAAACTACTCTTTTTTTCTATTTTCCAACAAAAACAATGTGTTATCTCAATAAAAAAGACGAAATGATACTGTATCACTTCGTCTTTTTTTATTCCGAACAATAAATGCCCCCCCTCAGTATATTGCATATTTCAAGCTTCAAACTTGGATTTTATTCTCTCAAAAACTCTAATTCCTCTTGTTCAGCATTAAAGCGAGCGATGACAGACGGCTCGCCACGTTCCTTGTTATCTTGTTTGTATTTAACGACTAAATCCACCATTTCAAGAATATCAGAACTGACTTCCCCGTAATGCGTCGGAAAGGGTTGCCCAGACTGATTGGCAGAAGTGGAAACAAGGGGTTTGCCTAACTGTTTAATCAATTCACGACAAAACACATCTTGCGTTATGCGAATACCTACACTGCCATCTGGTGCAAGAACGTTGGGAGCTACACCGAAAGATTCCTCGTAAATAATAGTCAAAGGTCGAGCGTGATAAGCTAAAAGCGTTTCTACACGCGGATGAATGTCGCCCACATATTTTTTAAGCATTTCTAACGAATCAACAAGTAGAACATATCCTTTTTCTGGTTGACGATTTTTGATTTCACTGATTCTGTTGACGGCTGTTTCGTTAGTTGCGTCGCAACCGATGCCCCAAATTGTGTCCGTTGGATACAAAATGACACCGCCTTGACGAAGGGTATTTAATATTTCTAAAAATTTTTCGTTTTCAAACATAAATCCTTAAATTTGTTTGTTTATTGGAATATTATTTTGCAGAACGCAACCGCCTTTTAACGATTTGTCGTTTATATTGTTTAAATAAGTTAAAGCAACTATGAAACGACAAAAGTAGATGCTTTGGTCAAAAACACAACCTTTTTTTTTCAAAACCTAAATTATTTAATCATAATAACGACAAACACCACCAATGTACTTGAAAAAAATACTTATTATATTTAGTTTATTCGTCATTCTGACCCCCTCAGTATTGGTGGCAAAACACATTGTTGGTGGTGAAATCACATATACAATTGTCTCAAAAACATCCACTTCAAATCGCTATCGTTTTACAATGAAAATATGGCGGGACTGCTACACCAATGGCGGCGCGCAATTAGATGGCATTGCTCCGATTGGTATTTATCGAGGTACGACAAATGCTTTCGTTGAGTCCTTCGGTGTACCGCTTACAAGGAGGACAGACAGATTGCCAACGCCTACTATTCCCTGTTTGATTCCGCCTGATGTTTGTGTTGAAGAAGGTGTTTATGAATGGGAAAAAGATTTGCCCATTATCAATGATACTTATGTCATATTGTATCAACGCTGTTGTCGCAATGAAACGATTAACAATATCAATGCGCCTGGTGATGTGGGTGCGACTTATTTTGTCGAAATCACACCATTAGGTCAACAAACGGCCAATAATTCACCAACTTTCAAAAACTTCCCACCCATCGTTATCTGTGCAAATGAAAAATTAAATTTTGACCACTCTGCTTCTGATGCTGAAGGCGACCAATTGGTGTATTCTTTTTGTCAACCTTTAGGCGGTGGCGGCAAAGGCGGTAATATAGGGTGTGCAGGAACAACTCCTAACCCACCCTGTTGGCCCGCGCCTAATGATGTTTCTTTCAAGTCACCGACCTATACTTTTTTAGAGCCATTGGCAGGAAATCCAGTTGTAAAAATTGATTCTCGGACAGGCAGAATTACTGGTGTTCCGCAAACATTAGGACAATTTGTTGTCGGCGTTTGTGTCGAAGAGTATCGAAATGGTAGGTTGTTAGGCAGTGTTCATCGTGATTTTCAGTTTAATGTGGCCAAATGTGACCCAACCGTAAAAGGTAAGGTAACCGCAGACTCTGTTTGGTCGAACAATTATCTCATCAAGTCGTGCGGTAATCCGAATATAACTATCAATAATTTGAGCCTTGACCGCACCTATATTTCAGATTTTCGTTATGATATTCTGATTCAAAATCAAGTCAAAACGTTTAAAGAATGGAGTCCTGTTGTACCATTTCCTGATACAGGTATTTATTCTGGTAATCTATTTTTGAATCCAGGAACGTTGTGTGCGGACACCATCAACCTTTTTTTCCGCATATTCCCAGCTGTCAAAACTGATTTTAGTTTTAAGTATGATACTTGCGTTGCAGGTGCAGTCACGTTTTCTGATAAATCTATTTCTCCTTCTGGTGAAATCATCAAATGGCAGTGGCAATTTGGAGATGGGAATTTATCATCTTTGCAAAATCCCATTCACTCATACAACACACCAGGTAATAAGCAAATCGTCCTTAATATAGAAAATGAAAAAGGGTGTAAGTCCGATATGACAAAAAACCTCCAATGGTTGCCCGTACCACCTCTTCTTTTAGTTGAACCAACCTCATTCACGGGTTGCTCGCCAATGACTGTTTTTTTTAATAATATTTCAAAACCAATAGACTCTACTTATACCATAAAATGGGATTTTGGCGATGGCGGCAAAGGCACTGCTATCAGCCCAACTTATACTTATCAAACTCCTGGTGCTTACAGTGTCAATTTGGAAGTCATTTCACCCATAGGTTGTAAAACAAACCGTAATTTTCCAAATTGGATAAGGGTTAAACAAGGTGCAAAAGCAGATTTCATTTATTCTCCAGAACAGGTTTCGACATTCAAAAATACCGTAACATTTACCGACAAATCGCAATTTGCGACACAATGGCAATGGTCTTTTGGCACATTGGGCTATTCAATTAATCAAAATCCTATTTTCAAGTTTCGAGATTCTGGCGTTCAAAGCGTGAAACTTTTGGTCTCTAACTTTGCGGGTTGCTCTGATACCATTGTGAAACGCATAGATGTCATTCCTCAAGTGACTTATTGGTTGCCCAATGCCTTTACACCCAATGAAGATGGTCATAATGACTCGTACAAAGGCACTGGTATTACTGAGGGGATGAGAAATTTTGATTTGAAGATATTTAACCGTTGGGGTGAACAAGTTTTTCAAACTTCCGACCCCAATGACAGTTGGAATGGATTGAAAAACAATCGCGGTCAACCATCGCCACAAGGCGTTTATCTGTGCGTCGTCACCTATGTTTCACCACGAGGTGAAAAGTTTGAAGTGAAAAATTATGCCACTTTATTAAGGTAAATACCTGAAAAATAAAGCCGATAAATGATGAATCTTTTCAACATCGATTTACTATGCTAAGTACTTGGGCAGTATTATTTAGTCATAGATCAATGAGTAATTTTTACCTATTTCAGCTATAAATACACCTTTTAAAAAAAAAGAAAGATAAGAACTTTCATACAGCCAAATTCTAACCTACTTTTGAGGTTTGTTTATAATAAACAGGTTATTGAAAAAACACACTCAACGCACAGTTATTTTGAAAAAAAGTCAACTACTTATTGGAATTCTATTTTTCTGTCTTACAACATTCCCCCCCTCAGTATTGCGGGCAAGTCATATCGTAGGTGGTGTCATTACCTATAAATTTGTCAAGCGCGACACAGTCAATCCCAAACTGATTACCTTTCACTTTACGATGAAAATCTATAGAGACCTGTACGGCTCAAATGGCACTGGCTTGGATGCAAATGCCAATATTGCTGTTTTGACACAAGGCGCAAGTGGTGCATACACCTTATATAGAGCGCGGACAGTGCCTATTTTGAGTAAAGGGAACGTGACAATAAACAAACCTCCTTGCTCCGAGATTCCTGCCAACATTGGTGTCGAAGAAGGGATTTATGAATGGGATGAAGTCATTCTGGAATCAACAACCAGTTATGTTGTTACATATCAACGTTGTTGCCGAAATGGAACGATTGCCAGTATCTATAACCCTGGTACAACTGGCTCTACTTATACCATTGAAATCACAGCCGAATCACAACGAACCAATAACAGCAGCCCTACTTTCAATAATTTTCCACCTTCTATTATATGTGCCAATGAACCCTTAAATTATGACCATTCTGCTTCAGATACTGAGGGGGATCAATTAGTGTATAGTTTCTGTGGCGCTTTGGTGGGTGGCAGTTCGGGTGGAACGCCAGGACCGTCGCCTTCTGGTAATAATATTGGCAAACCGCCTTATCAATTTGTCAGTTATAGATTGCCCAACTATTCGATAAATGCGCCAATGGGTGGCAGCCCAGTTGTCAAAATAGACCCCAACACAGGTATCATTACTGGAGTACCGAATACTTTAGGTCAATTTGTCGTGACCGTTTGCGTAGAAGAATATAGAAATGGTGTTTTGATAGGGAAAATTTTTAGAGATTTTCAATTCAATGTCGTCTCATGCAAACGAACTGTTGTAACAGCCATTACAGCCGATTCTACTTTGGGCAAAGAGTTTTATTTGAGTGGCTGTGAAAACGTAACACTGACCATTAATAACCAAAGTTATGACCGCAATAATATTACAAACTACTATTGGGATTTCAATATGCGTGGCGACACAGTGCGCTATTTGGATTGGAGTCCAACGGTAACATTCCGCGATACGGGTGTTTATAAAGGCGTTTTAAGGCTCAATCCAAACACACAATGCCAAGACTCTGCTTTTGTAACGGTTAAGGTGGGCGGTAAATTATTTCCAGCATTTTCTGTCCAATACGATACATGTGTTGGAGGCCCCGTTAATTTTACAGGAGATGTTCGGACTTCTATACCACTCAAAACCATTTTTTGGGACTATGGGGATGGGCTACGTGATTCAAATACACTTCTTCCAAGTCATCAATATGCAACACCTGGTACCAAAAATGTCAATTTTGTCGTCAAAGACAAAGTTGGATGTATCGGGGATACCACCATCCGTTTCAATTGGCAACCAGCACCAGCCATTCTTATTGTTGAACCCAACACATTTGCAGGTTGTGTGCCAAGTACAGTCTCATTCGTCAATCGCTCAACGCCCATTGACACGACCTATAAAATCGTTTGGGATTTTGGCGACGGCACAACAGGAAAAGACATCAGTCCAAAACATATTTATACCTACCCCGATACTTTTTCCATAAAATTGATGATAACCTCGCCCATTGGGTGCTACAAAGAAGCGTCTTTTAGAAGTTGGATAAAAGTAAAATCTGTACCCAAAGCCGATTTTGATTGGACACCAAAAGTCATTAACAACTTAAAACCAGCCGTTTCATTCATAGACAGTTCATCGGCAGATGTTATTGGTTGGCGTTGGTTTTTCAGCGACAAAGCCTACTCCAATCAGAAAAACCCTGCGTTTACATACCGTGATACAGGTGTTCAAACCGTCAAACTGTTTGTTCAAAACACCAACGGCTGTGTGGATTCTATTTTCAAAAAAATCTATATTGAGCCAGAAATGACTTTTTATATGCCCAATGCTTTTTCACCCAATTACGATACAGATAACGATATTTTCAAAGGAACAGGCTTTTTATATGGCTTAAAGAGTTATCGCATGTCTATTTGGAATCGTTGGGGCGAAAAAGTTTTTGAATCCACAGACCCCTCAGTAGGTTGGAACGGACAGAAAAACAATGTCGGTTTACAAGT
>JANLQI010000164.1:0-6133 GCA_031367705.1 Saprospiraceae bacterium
AATGATCGGGTGTTTGGTACGCCGCAAACCATCATGCTCTCCATGTCCATATCTATGATGGTGAGTTCGTGTTTGTCTGCCATTATATTGTATCGTGGTTTAAAGCCTTTTGCTCGAACCGCACAAGCGCTTGACAAGGTATGATGCCCAATTCTTGATGGTTTTTCGTTTTTTTTACTCAATTAGCTTGTTTTCAAAACAAAATGCGCTTTTTTGCATTATGGGTGTTGAGTAAGTAAGGGGATGTTTTAAAATCATCCCCTTACTTTACGCTTTCAAATACCCGCCAAAAGCTAATTGTAATAAGATGTCAAAACTCACTAAAAGCCATCAATTCTTAGATTTTTCAGATTATGGGCGACCTGCCGCCAATTGGATTGCACAGCAACTCAAACACACCGCCGTTACTCCCATTCATGTGACCTTTGCTTTTGCCGTTTCAGGTTTATTGGCTATTGCTTGTATGTTGAATCATCATTATTGGGCAGCAGGCGGCTTTTTAATTCTAAAATCCATTCTTGATGCGGCAGATGGCGAGTTGTCAAGAGTTAAAAATACACCTTCTTATTCAGGTCGTTATTTGGATTCTAATTTTGATATCATTCTAAACCTTTTGTTTCTCATAACAATATGCTACATTACTGAGGGGTCTTGGTTTTATACATTTTTAGCCTTTTTTTGTATTCAATTGCAAGGAACGCTCTACAATTATTACTACGTGATTGTCAGAAACAACTACAAAGGGAGCGACCAAACGAGTCGTATCATTGAGGACAAAGCACCCATAGCCTTTGAAAATGAAAGCCAAACAACGGTCAATGTTCTATTCTTTTTTTACACCTTTTTCTATGGCATTTTTGATAAAATCATCTTTCAAATGGATAAAAAAGCGGTTGCTGCCCAGCAGTTTCCCAATTGGTTTATGAGCCTTATGTCCATTTACGGATTGGGTTTTCAGCTTTTAATTATGTCTGTTATGTTGGCTTTCGATTGGATAGATTGCATCATTCCGTTTTTTATTTATTACTCTGCGTTGCTTATCGTTTTTATTGCCATCAGGAAGCGATTTGTGCAGTGATTCCAAAAATTTACCCCCCTCAGTATTTTGTCTTAAATTTTCACTTTTTCTTATTTTTTACTCTTAAAAGGGATGCCAAAACCTAAAAAAGGTGTGATAGGACCAAAACCAATGACATTAGGATATATAACCCCAAGATTAAACGCCGCCTTTGCGTTCATAAAACGGAAACCTGAAACGCCTAATATATGACCCTGCAATATGTAATTCTCCGTTATCAAACTCACTTTTCGAGCCACTCTTATTTGTCCATTTATGGAAAAAAAAATGGGCGAGTCCAATGAATATTCAGTCGAAACACCAGAACCCATACCCACAGATAGGTTATTGTCTCGATTCCCAAATGTGGCAACGCCATACCCAGCAACAACGGGCCCGCCATCAAGCCTACCGACTACACCACACAAGCCTAAACTAAAGTTTTTACGCACCTGAAAGGACAATTTCGGTATCGCAAGGAATGCAAAGCGTGGAATAATGCTTAAGCCCAAACTAAAGTGCTTTGTAAAACCATAAGCACCTGTGTTTGAAACCAGATATATATTGTTGTAATAGCCTTCGCCTTTGCGCAATCCGATGCCCGTTGATGACACAAAATTGTGAATCGAATGTGGGTTTTCAAACTGATTTTTCCCATCTGGAAGGCTACTGTCGCGCTTTTCATTCAACTCCTGTTGGGTGGGTTGTTGTTTGATTTGTCCAAAAAGGGAAATAGGCATACAGAAAAGGAAAAACAAAAAGGTCGTTAGTAAGGCTTTCATTGCTCTGTTGAGATTAAATAGCGCGTTGTAATCATTTATTTTTATAATAATACGAAAAGCAAATATAAGCAACAAAAGTCATTACAAAAGTTCAAATCTTAAACAGTTCCAAAAAAGCTTCTTTCCTTGTTCGTGCGAGTTTGGCTTTTAGGTTATTGGGCATCACTACGACATTATAATCGCCGCCAATGTATTCTATAATGTGTGAAAGGTTGATAATGAATTGTTTATGTGTTCTAAAAAACGCCTTATGTTCCGTCAATAGTTCGTGGAAATAGCCCAATGTTTTTGAAGCGACAATTGAATCACCATTGAGTAAATGAATCGTAGAGTAATTACCGTCCGCTTCAATGGTTATAATGTCTTTGATTTCAATAAAACGAATGCCTTTGGTCGTTGAAATGGTGAGTTTATTAAAAGGTGTGTTTAGACGCAAATTTTGCTGCAATTCTTGCAGATGTACTGAGGGGGTTTGCCGACGTTCCAATTTTTGAATTGTCGTTATAAATTCTTCATTATCAATGGGTTTAAGCAAATAATCGAAGGCAGAAAACTTGAAGGCTTTGACCGCAAATTTGTCATAAGCGGTTGTAAATATTAAAGCAAAATTCAAGTCTTCATCGCCCAATGCTTCCAGCATTTGAAAGCCGTTCATACGGGGCATTTCGATGTCCAAAAACACCAAATCGGGTTGGTGCTTCACAATCGCTTTAAGTCCTTCAATGCCGTCGGCACAAGAGGCGATGATGTCTATTTGAGGACAATGTTTTTCGACAATACGCTCAATCACGTTGCGACAATGCGGTTCGTCATCTATGATTATTGTTTTCATTTTTCATAAAGGTATTTCCAAAGTGACTTTTGTTCCTGCTGACGTTCCGTTGGCATTTTTCAAATCTTCAATCGTTATTTTTGTCTCAATATCATACAATTGCTTGATAATGTCCATTCTTTCCGAAGTGATTTTCATGCCAAATGATTTATGTCGTGTGGCTGTTTTTGATTTCAATTCAGCCGCTCGTTCTCTACCAATGCCATTATCTAAAACAGTAACAATCAGGTATTTGTCATCTTTTTGGCGACAATCTATTTCAATTTTGCCACCTTCTTCTTTTTGCATCAATCCATGCCAAATCGCATTTTCAACAAAAGGTTGAATCAACATCGGCGGTATTTCGATAAAATCGGTCTCTATATCATCGGCTAAGTGAATTTCATAATCCAACTTATCACCTGACCGTAGTTTTTCCATATCCAAATACAACTTCAAGGTTTCCAACTCATTATGCAAAGTAATTTTTTCACTGCGTGAATTTTCAAGCACTTGTCGAATGAGTTTTGAGAACTTAGTGAGGTAAAAATCGGCCCCCTCAGTATCGTGGTTCAAAGTATAACTTTTAATGGCGTTTAGGCAGTTGAAAATGAAATGCGGGTTCATTTGTGTCCGCAAAGCTTTAAGTTCGCTGATGGTTGCTTGTTGTTGGAGTTGTGTTTTTTCGATGACCATTTGACGGTCTCTAACGGTTAGTGCAAAAAGGAAAAGGATACCGTCAATGAGAATAATGATAAAAAGCATGTTTTCCATGACCCAAAGAGGCATATATTTTACATCTAAACCTGTTTCTGATAAAATCATAAAACTGCCATAGATAATGATAATATTCCAACTTGACCAAGCCGCAAAACGAAAAATAGGATGTCGCCAAAAGCGCAAAGCATAGAAAGGCAAAATGAGAAAGACGACTAATAAAACGGATTGGAAGACTTTGGTGGCGACATTGTAAAACCATGAAAAAGTTGGGAAAAAAGTCAAAACGATTTCTACAAAAATACAAAATAAGATAATTCTCAATGCAAATGTCATGAATAGATAGAAACGGGGGCTTTCTGTTTTAATATTTAAAAAATCACGATACAATAACAATAAAAAAGTAGGAGTCAAATGATTGAACCATACACCAGGATTAGATTCAAAAAAGGGATTGGAAGAATAAAAACCATAATTCGCTAAATCAAAACCTATGACGATGCATAAACAATTGGTAAAACAACAAGCAAACATCGCTGCACAATACAAATTAGCCCTTTCCCAATCATTCAAAACTGATTTGAAAAGTGTACTGATTGTCATCAGAAAACTAAAACCCATCATAAAAATAAGAAATGGATACATGGACGTTTTTGGCTTTTTAAAATATTAGACAAAGGTAAGTACAATCTGTTCGGTATAACAAAACGCAGGCTCAATGAAACCGACCCTACACACATTCATTCCGACAGGATACATATCACCCCCTCAGTATATGACACCAATTATTGAATTTTGAACATGAAATCAATTTTCTAATTCAATAAAAATCAAATCATTATGGCAACTACAAAATTCCTTTTACCGCTTTTCATCCTGTTGAGTGTCGCAACGACGGCAATCACAGCGCAAAATCAAAACAAAGCTCCCGTTTGGATTATCATCAGTTATGTCAAAGAGAATGCGAAAACCGATTATGAAAAATGGATGACAGACATCTTTTTCGCACCGATGAAAACAACGCAAGACCCTATATTGAAAAAACAATTCAATGCCGTTCGTTGGTTGACTCCCGAACAACAAAATGAAGACAAGACATGGACGTATTGTTTTTTATTAGACCCTGTGATTGAAAACGGGGATTATGACATTGAACACTTTTTAGTCAAAACTTATGGGGAAACCAAAGGGAAAGCCTATTTGCAAGAATATGAGGGTTTTATAGCATCTGGACAAATGCATATTTTGAATCAAACAAAAAATTGACGTATCTTTTTATGATGTTAGGGAGATTTGTCTATTTTTGTAAAAAAAACCAATGTATTACAAAAAGTTTACTCCGCCCTTACACTTGCAACCTTATGTCGAGTGCTTTTATATTTGGGAAGTAGATACCCTTAAACCGCTTTTTGTGGAATCGCCGCCATCTGCCTTTGGGTCTATGGTTTTCAATTATGGCGCAACGTATCGGGTTCAAAATCCTAAGTATCAATCTGTTATCGTACCGCAATCTTTCCTCACAGGACAAGCGACGCATACCTATCAGTTGAGTTTATTGGGCAAAATTGGGATGGTTGGCATCGTTTTCCGCCCTGCGGCAATGCACACGCTGTTTAATCTGCCTGTGTCGGAATTGACAAATGAACGGCTCAATATCGGTGAAATACTGAGGGGGGGCGACTTGCGTGATTTGCAAGACAAAATAGCGGAATCGGCTTCGCATCAAGAACGTTTGGGTTTGCTAACACAGTTTTTAAATAAGCAATTAAGGGAAAACGAGTCTCGATTTGACCGCATTGATTTTGTGGCTAACAAAATAGTGGCATCACGTGGCATCATCCAAATCAGCGATTTGTCAACCGATTTGTTTATGTGTCGCCGTCAATTTGAGCGCAAGTTTTTTCAGAAAGTGGGTTTAAGTCCTAAGTATTATGCCCGTATTCGTCGGATGGGTTATCTCTGTTCTTTGATGGCGGGCAAACGGCAAGTGAATTGGAAAAATCTGTTTTATGATTGTGGTTACTACGATCAAGCGCATTTTATCAAGGATTTTACTGAGTTTTTAGGGCGAACGCCTACGGATTATATTCAAAACAATGTTGAGTTGTCTCATTTTTTGAAACAGCCATAACACTATTTTTGTCATTCTGAACGCAGTGAAAGAATCTGAATGTAAATGTAAAAACAGATTCTTTCACTTCGTTCAGAATGACAAAAAAGCGACAGAATACTGAGGGGGTCTATTTTGTCGCATTTTTACAATACTTTGGTTTCACGAGTCTTCACCTTTGTTCTATTATTTCACCAATAAAAAATAGAGCAATGAAACAAATGTTAAACAAACAACTTAGCAAGGTCTTTACGATGGTATGTATGCTGTTTTCAATAGGCATTTTACAAGCGCAAGAAACCAAAAGCCTTTGGACAGAAGCGGACAGACAATACACCTTAGACAATATGCGCCGCACCCGTGATGCTCTTGTCAAAGAAACAGAAAACCTGACACCTACACAATGGGCATTTAGAGATTCTGCTCATCGGTGGTCAATCGGTGAAGTTGTAGAACATTTGGCATTGTGGGAAATCGTTTGGTCAAGAGAAATCAGTATGGGTAGCCGCAGCAAACCGCAACCAGAATTGAACGCAACGAGTAGCCCTGACAGCTATTACACAACGTTTATCATGGAAGATAAACCGCATACAGCACCCGATTTTGCCGTACCAACAGGGTTTATACAAGGTAAAGACAATCTGACCTTTTTTCTA
>JANLQI010000170.1:0-5617 GCA_031367705.1 Saprospiraceae bacterium
AAAAAAAAACTATTCAATCCGTCTACTATACCTTCCAAAACCATACTACATTATGATACACAAAGCGATTAACCTTATAAAATCCATCAAAACACGCCTATCTGCTCGACAATTTGAGGTCGTGGTAGCGATAATCGTCGGTTTATCCGCAGGTTTATTGGCTGTTGTATTGAAATCATTGGTTCATTTGATTCAAAAATCATTGTCTATTAATCATGCTATTTCGCATGAAGGCACGCCCTACATGATTTTTTATCCTTTGATAGGTATTTTATTGACCGTTTATTTTGTTCGGAAAGTCCTCAAAGGCGATTTAGGACGGGGTGTATCAAATGTGCTTTATGAAATTGCTCAAAAATCGGCTCTTGTCAAACGCCATAAACTGTATTCCCATATTGTAACCAGTGCCTTAACCGTCGGTTTTGGCGGTTCAGCAGGTTTGGAAGCACCAATTGTTATTACAGGTTCAGCTGTTGGGTCCAATATTGCAACCAATTTTCGTTTGGGTTATCGAGACCGGTCTTTGTTTTTGGGTTGTGGTGCGGCAGCAGGTATTGCAGCGGTTTTTAATGCGCCTATTGCAGGGGTCATGTTTGCGATGGAAGTTTTATTGTCCGATGTCACTATTTCGTCGTTTATTCCACTCATTATTGCAGCAGCATGTGGCGGTCTGTTTTCAAAAATCGTTTTGAACGAACAATCGCTTTTTATCTTCAAACTTCAAGAGCCGTTCAACTACTACAATATTTTATTCTACGTGCTTTTGGCGTTTGTTTGCGGCATGGTATCGCTGTATTATATACGTGTATCACATGCTATTGGCGGTTTTTTTCAAAAACTACCCCTCAGTATTTGGGGCAAAGCGATTGTTGGTGGCTTAGGTTTAGCCCTATTTATCTATATTTTTCCTTCCCTTTTTGGTGAAGGCTATACCAGCATCATCTCCATTGCAGATGGTCATGCTGAACAGATTTTGAAAAACTCTATGTTCAGCGATTCTCTCCAAAATGAATGGCTGCTCATTGCTTTTATCGGTGCGATTGTGTTTGTCAAGCCGATAGCTGCCAGTTTTACTTTGTCTTCGGGTGGTAATGGTGGTAATTTCGCTCCAGCTTTGTTTGTCGGTACGTATTTAGGATTTGCTTTTTCAAGGCTTATGAATAAGGTTTTTGAATTACATCTGCCTGAATCCAATTTCACAATTGTTGGTATGGCAGGCATATTAAGCGGTGTCATGTACGCCCCCTTAACAGGTATTTTCCTCATTGCCGAAGTAACAGGCGGTTATGATTTGATTATTCCTTTGATGATTGTCTCGACTTTAAGCAACGTTTTTGTCCGCACTTTCGAGCCTTATTCCCTTGAAGTGCGCAGTATGATTGACAAAGGACACGTTTTCAGCCGCGACAAAGACCGCAATATTCTTTTGCTTATGAAAACTTCAAACCTCATTGAAACCGATGTAAAAACCATATTACCCAGTGCTTCTTTACGTGAATTGACTGAAATAATCAAAAATTCGCACCGCAATATCTTTGCCGTTGTTAATAAAGAAGGGCAACTTGAAGGCATCATCACCCTCGACGATGTGCGCGAAGTCATGTTCCAAACCATTCATTACGACACCTTAACCGTTCGCCGTTTGATGCACGACCCACCGAGCATTGTGCGCCTCAATGAATCCATGAGCGATGCCATGAAAAAATTTGATTTGACCGAAGCATGGAACTTGCCCGTTGTGGACGAAAACGATTTATACATTGGTTTTATCTCAAAATCAAGCGTTTTCTCTAAATATCGGACGCAATTGATGGATATGCACGTGGATTAATCATTTCCGCCACAACTCAATTTTCAAATCATCTATAAAAAAAGAACCGTGGGTTTTGTTTACAACACTCACTTGCATGTACCCCTCAGTATCTGCTTTTGAAGGCACTTTTGTATAAAAAAAAGCTTCGCCCCATTGCTCTGACTGCCCCGATGTCCAAATATTAAAATCTGGATTGCCGATAAAAGGCTGCAAACGAAAATCACGGTCTCTGATAAGTGTGTTGTCTTTTGTATAAAAAGCCACGCGCAGGTAAGTCATATCATTAAAAGTCGTGACTCTATCCTTTTCATGGAAAAAACCTTGAAGTTGTACACGTATATAATCATTGGCTTGAATGGCATTTTTACTGAGGGGTATCTCTATTAGGTTTGTCACCGCATCTTTTGATTCAAAACTGTATGTTCCACTAAACTTTTCAATAGCTGTCACGTATTGTTTTGTTGAATTTTCAAAATCAAACGCCATTATTTCTTTGATTTTCAACGCATTACGTGGTTCTGATTCATTGCTTATCCAAGCGACGAGTGAAGCATGACTTGATTCAGTTGCTGTCAACATTGACCAATAAAAAGAACGATTGCTGAACTGTGACCAAATCAAACCTTGTCTTTCTTGATACGTTTTAAAAATATTAAACGCACTGAAAATCAATAAACTACACACTATTATGACACTGCCCACCCTTTTCCAACGCATCAAAAAAGTATAAAATGAACCCAAAGAAAACGCCAGCAAAGGATACATTTCAACCATCGGGCGTGAACCCAAACCATTGACGTAGTAAAAACACCACCAACTATAAATGATGTAAATGTGTAATGGCAATATCAAAAAAGTCGGTAAAAAAGCAGCCCTTCCATTGCGATGTAAGAAAAACAAACCTAAAAGCGCAAAAATCATCACAGGTGTCCACGGAATCCAACCATTTTTGAAATCGAACAATCCTTCTCTCAAATGTGGATGCAGAAAATCAAACGTCTCGCCTACGTAAGCGTTATAAATCCATTGACCAGATACAAAATGCCAATACAGAAATTGAGGTAAAAAAATAAAAAACACGGGTAAAGCTGCCCAAACAATGTATTTTTTAAAATTTTCTTTAAAAAACAAACCTCTTTCATTCAAATTCTGCCAACTATCAACGCCCCAAAACAAGGGTATAAAAACGGCATACAATTCATTCATGCGTATCAAAGCGACCAAACCAAAAGTAACACCGACCCAAATTGCCCATTTTCGTTGTGGCGTTCTGTAAAAGGAATCCGTTGCATACATCAAAAAACAATAACAGGCAAAAAGCGGTGCGTGCGACATGACGCTGTTGTAAGTAGAAAAATAAAACAGGTTCGTTGCAACCGTCAATGTCAAAATAATTGTCCAAACCACCCCCTCAGTAAAATAGCGATTCAAGAGCTTTTTCAAGTAAAAAAGACCTAAAAACACATAAAAAAGCACCGCCAACCCATTCGCCAACATATAAGGCAGACTAAAACCATCGGCAGGATAAAGAGATGAAACGTTGCAAAACAGGTGTGCTAACGCAAAAAAAGGCAGTAGCAAAAGAGCCATTCCATGTGAATATTTGACCGCAAACTTGCCAATCGGCGTAGGACGCACACCGTATTTATCTACTTTGGGGTCGGGCAACGTCTCATCATATTTTTTAACGGCTTCAAACGATTTCGAGTAATCACCAATATCGTGGTAAATAAAAGTAGCAGGTAAATGCACATAATAGCCCCAAGAATCGCCGCCATAAGCCGCCTTGCGCCAATAATCAATTTTGATAAATGAGATGATGTAAAAAATGAGAAGACTTAACCATATGACTTGTGAAAACCTTTTGCTCATCCTATATTGTTTAAAAGTTGTGTTGTTCTTTTTCTCCAAAGGTATTTTAATTTTACAAAATGAAGTAACTATTTAGGTTGACCACTGATTGAAAGAGGTTCGTAAAAGTGTTCATCGCAGCTGAATTCAATATTGTTTGGCTGTGATGCGTTTTACATATACCTTTGTCTTTAATAAACGGCTAAAAATCATTCAATGTCATTTTTAATGACTCAAATAAAAATGATTTGCCTAAAATAGAACTGCTAAATCTTTAATAATCAGTCGTTTGTATTTTTCACTTTTCGTTTTTCACTTTTCACTTAATTTACATGGATATCTTCTACAAATTACTACTCTTCTGCCTTGTTTCTGTTCAAACATGTTTGGCTCAAAAACAGGAATACATCAAGCCCAAACCACGCGCGGAGACGCATCAAGACATTTTCAACGCTAAAATGCAATTGCCGAGACCCCTCAGTATGGCGGAGGGTGTCATCGCTGCGGGCAAGACATTTATCGGTAATCCCTATCCTAAATCGAATGTTGAAACCAGCGGCAAAACACCCGAAGGAAAGGTCGTTTTACAACCCATTGGCAAAGAAGTGCTGGTCATAAATCTCAAAAAATTTGATTGTGTAACTTTTGTAGAATCAATGGTTTCGTTGACAGAAACACAGATGGCCGCATCGCCTACTTATAATACTTTCAAGGATAACATCGCTCATATGCGTTATCGCAACGGCAATATTGACTATGCGGCACGTCTTCATTATTACAGCGATTGGCTGTTTGAGAATGAAAAAAGAGGCGTTTTAACGAACATAACAAAAGAAATCGGAGGCGAAATATTCAACAAAGATGTCTTTTATATGAGTTATAAACGCGATACCTTATATGGCAATATGGCTGACCCAACGACTTTTAACACCATCAAAAATGTCGAAGAAACCATCACCAAACGAGAAAAATGGTATATCCCAAAAGAACGCGTTGCGGACATCGAATCGAAACTCAAAGACGGTGACATCATCGGAATTACCAATGTTATGGATGGCATGGACATGGCGCATACAGGTTTCGTCATTTGGCAAAACGGACGCGCGTATATGCTTCATGCGTCCTCGCAATTCCGTCAAGTTATCATTACGGATGTGCCTTTAGTGGATTATTTGCTGCGGAATAAAGGGCAATCGGGGATTATGGTGGGGCGGTTGAAAGGGTGAATTTGTTTTTCATTATTACTAAAATAAATGGGTTGTTTTCATATCATTCATTCACAGATAGTTTATCATACTTTATGGATAATGGATAATTTAAAGCGTTAAAAATCAATTTGGTACTACAATACTTTTAGAAACAATAAAGAAATAAATTGACAAAAGCCATTTCACAATCAGTTAAAAATAAACGTTTTACAAATTCATCATTTATCACTTATCATTCATCATTTCTTTATAGGCTAATATTCCTTTTAAAAGCACACCCCAACTCTATGATAGAATCCGTTTTAGAAATACCAGGAATATTATCAATCTTATCGTACAAAACCTGCCGCATGTGTTCATGGTTTTTAGCGACAATCCTTAGATAAAGCGTGTAAGTACCTGTAATGTAGTAACATTCCATCACTTCTGGAATCTGTTTCAGGGCTTCAATGATGCGCGCCGAGTCTTGGTCTTTGTCTAAACTGATACCTGTAAATGCGCCCCAATCGTAGCCGACTTTCTTTTCGTTCAAAACAGGTCTGATACCTTCCAAAATGCCTTGTTCGGTCATTCTATTGACCCTTTGATGCACCATTGTGTTGGAAATACCCATTTCAGTAGCTATAACAGAGAACGCTTTTCTGCCGTCGGTCTCTAATTGTTTCAATATTTCAATATCGTAATCGTCTAAATTCTGCATTTTTTATGTGTTTTAATAACTGAGTTCAGGTATAGTAGACGGAAA
>JANLQI010000180.1:0-16280 GCA_031367705.1 Saprospiraceae bacterium
GAATCAAATTTCTGTTTACTATACCTGTGCAACTTATTTATTCTTATAAGCCTTATCCAAAAACTGATAACGGGCTTCAGTCGTCACATTCACAGTTTTGGATTCTGTATTGATAATCATCATTGGCGGTGTTGGGTCTCCTGATTTGATAACCTCCCATTTTGGCAGTTTTTCACCATTCGGATTGCCCGTTTTGATGAAATTGGCAAAATAACTGTGCATGGTTTGCGACACTTTATAGTCGTCTGCCGTCCACGCATATTCTTTGATGAGGCGTAAATTGCCCATGCAATATTCAATTTCGCAAGCATGAGGCGCACCAATGGCAGGGCGCGGTTTAGGGGCATTTGGGTCTTTTTGAGACGTGCCACCTGCCAAACCAGAAACCAAGTTATCATCCACTAAAGCAGGACGTAACTTGCTATAAAGATACCGATAAACAGGTTGTGTACTGTTTTTTAAGTGCAAATCAGACCATTTCCAAGTACTATACGAAATAAACCTGTCAGAAGCCAAAGCCGTAGCCGATTGTTCAATCTCTTGTTCTGAACCATGCGGATACAATTTTAGGACTTCTTCAAAATCATTTGGATAAGCTTGTTTAACCTTTGCGACATAGTTTTCATCAGAAAAATTACTGCCTTGCAAGAAGGCTTGTGCAGGGTTTTCTGCGGAATTCCAACCCACCAAAAGCGGTACTTGCGCTTGTTGTTTGGCATTAAAAATCTCTGGAATTGTTTTAGGATAAAAATAACCATCTATGACCGTCGAGAAGCCAAAACGTCCCGATTCGTTGTAGATTTCATAAATGTCTCGGGTACTCAAAGCGCGTAATTTAGCAAGACTTGGATAACCCGCTTTTGTCGCAAACTCCAAACCTGCTTTTTCCGCTTCGGCGAGAGGAACAGGGAAAAGGGTAGGGTTGATGCCCGCACCACTTTCGCCAATTGCACCCGCAATTAAGTTCTTTGAAAGGGGTGAAGCCATTTGTGCGCTCACAGAAATCGAACCCGCAGACTCTCCTGCAATCGTTACTTTCTTAGGGTTGCCACCGAAAGCAGCGATGTTTTTTTGAACCCATTTTAAGGCGGCATTTTGGTCTAATAGACCATAGTTACCAGACGCTTTATAAGGTGCTTCGGCACTCAATTCGGGATGTGCAAAGAAGCCGAAGATGTTGAGACGGTAATTCACAGTAACGACAACAATGCCTTTTTGTGCCATACTCTCACCATCATAACGTGGTTCAGAACCATCACCCGCAACGAAGCCACCGCCAAAGAAATAGACCAAAACGGGTAAGTCTTTATTCTTGTAAGTTGTTGGTGTCCAAACATTTAGATACAAACAATCCTCACTCACACCGTTTGAACGAGAGTTCATGTCGCCCCAAATGAGTTTTTGCATAGGTCGAGCGCCAAACTCTTTTGTTTGTTTTACACCTGTCCAATTGTCAAGCGGCTGCGGTGCTTTCCAACGCAAATTGCCGACGGGTGGTTTGGCAAAGGGAACACCAAAATACTTTTGAATACCTGTTTTGGTATCGTAATTACCTTCAATTTTACCGTTTTCGACGGCTAATTGAACCGAAAAACTGTTGTTTTGTGCGTCTATCGTCATACCGATTAGGCAGAAAAGACTAATTAAAAAACTGAGTTTAAGCATATTCTTGTTGTTTAGATTTATGAATGATATTTAATTCGATGTTTGTATTTCGTCCTGTATGGGTTTTAGGAACAAAGATTAAAAAAAATAGAGAGATAACATCCCCTCAGTATAAAACTGATTTTTAACAAAAGACCTTGCAAACACATAATTTGCAAGGTCTCTGATTATGTTTTAAATAATCATTATCGAAAAAACATTATTTACATTGATACTTGCATTAGTTTTTGACCTAATTGATGAACAGCAAGTAGTATCTTTTGTCCTTGAGCAATAGACGGATATTTGACCCCCGAAGCATATTGTCTCATTAAACTTTGATTAATACCTGACAAGTCTGCTATCGAATTGATTTTTACGGCAGACAAAACATCAAACAATTCAGCTAAATCATAGACATAATCGAATTGGATATTTTCAACTTTCACCTCATTCCATTCGGCTTGCGTCTTGCCTTCGTGGTCAAGATGGTCTTGAATAAGACTTTTTAAATTTTGAGTAACCTCTTCTACATTTTCACCAGAGGTTGTCAGCAATGTATTGGGTGCTTTTATGCGCGCCCAAATTTCACCATCGCCAGGTTCTAATATGATTGTGAGTTTCATTGAATTGTGATTTTGGAAACATAAATTGGTTTCAATTCCAAATTAGTGCGGCTTAATAACATGACAACTCATACGACAAGTTTTGTCGAGTTTCAAACCAACTCCTTAAAGGAACTTAGTGTAGGCACAACCTAACAACTTACATCTCAAAATCTAAGCCGATTAAGATTTTATGCCCGCTGTTTTTAAAATATCATTCAATGTGCCTTTTTTCAAGTCTTTATTGCCATGATAAGGCACAGCTATATTCTCTGCCTTTTCAGGATGCTTGAAAATCTTGTGGCTCCCACTTTGGCGTGCTTCGTACCAACCATTTTGCTCTAAGAGCTTGATGACTTGTTTTGCTGTCATTTACGTAAAATTCGTTTTTAAAAAAAATAATTTCGTTTAACATGTGTGTGCAAGTTGTGGTTAAAGAATAGATTAATGATACTGTTTCGCAAAGGTAACATAAATGCTACTTCAATACCAATATAAAAGTAACTATTTTGCTACTTATTTTCAATCCACGAAATCACACCCAATAGGCGCACCAGGAGGCATATCACGATGTGTTGGCAGAGCAATATCTTTTGGATTATCAATACGCTCAATCGTGTATTCAGCAAACGACTTGTCTTTGTTGAGACACAATTGCTTAATGGTTTGCAAACGGCTATAAGCAATGGATTTTACGGCATAATTAGACAATTCGCTTTGGTTTAAACCCAAAAGGAACGTGACGACCATTTGCTGCGTTTGCAATTGTATTTGACCATTTAAGCCTGTTTGTGGCGCGGATTTCCATGTTTTTTCAATAATGGCATCAGCCACATCGTCAAAACCGATGGTATTATTTCTACTTTTGAAAGCCACCAAACGATTCGCTCTTTGTGGATTGAAAATAAAAGACAATTCATAACTTGTCAAGGCTTCGGCTGCTGCCAAAGGGTCAATGATTGAACCTGCACGCTTCGGCATCAATTCACCAACAGAATAATATTCGGGTGGACGAGGTGGAATGAGCTGCAAAATGCTTTCTGGCAGTGCCAATACTGAGGGGTCTAAACAATCGAGTGCCGCAGTCAAAGCGGCTTTTTGAACGGCATCGGGCAGTATTTTAGGCGTTTGTTGCTTGTCGCCACGTACTGAATAGCTGTAATCCATGCCGCCAATCAACTTGCATGTTGCTTCCAATTGGTAGCGGTGATAGTTGTAAACAGGCACTAAAACGTCTTCCAAACGAGACATGGGCGTACCAACAGGAATGTTCTTTTCAGAAAAATTTGCCAATGCTTTTTGACGAATGGCTAAGACGTTTTTCAACTCCACATCTGCCGCTTTGCCATTGTCCCACAAATGCGCCAAAGGGTGTAAACCATCGGCAGCGCGTGCATCGAAGTCTGAAATAAAGAGCAAACCCCGTCTTGTATTTTCGTCTAAAAGGCGATTTAGTGCTTCATTTTCGTCTTTTTCCTTTGAAAAATCGGCATAACCGTACATAATTGCTCTTTTATCCCATTCGCCAATTTCGTTGGTATAGACTTTTGAAAAGTCCAAATTGCCATTTTTATCCAAATTTACTGAGGGGTGCGGATAATCCATCACAGAAGCCCTGTCGTTAAAACTTGACGCATAATTGTGCATCAAACCCAGCGTATGACCGACTTCATGCGCAGCCAATTGCCGTAAACGTTGCAAAGCGGCTAATTTCATGGTTTCATTGGCGGGTTTACCTGTCTCATAAGGGGCAATCAAACCTGTAAAAATCAAGTAGTCTTGACGCACACGCAGAGAACCAAGCGAAACTTGCCCTTTGATAATCTCACCAGTTCGTGGGTCAGTGACCGATGCGCCATAAGACCAACCACGCGTGGAACGATGCACCCAATTAATCATATTGTAGCGAATATCCATCGCATCGGCAGAATCGGGCAACACTTTTACTTGAAAAGCATCTTTATAACCTGCCGCTTCGTAGGCTTGATTCCACCATCTTGCACCGTCCAAAAGAGCTGAACGAATCGGTTCAGGTGTGCCATTATCGAGATAATAAACGATGGGTTTTATGGGTTCAGTTAAGCCACTTATTGAGGGGTTCTTTTTTTGCAGACGATGCCGATTGATAAAAATCTTTTCAATTGGTTCAGAAATCGGACTTGAATAATCAAAGAAGGACATGCCATTATAGCCGCTTCTGATGTCATAACGCCTTGGTTTATAATCACTATCGGGCAATTGCACGAACGAGTGATGTGTCCTTACCGTCAAGGCTTCTACTGAGGGGGCAATGGATTGAACAAAACGCCCTGCATCGTCGCCACCTATAAAGGTTAAAATAGCTTCAAATTCAGAATTTTGAGGAAAATTACGGGTATTGGGCAAGTAAATAGCAGAACGGGGTTCGTCCAATTTATACGTGCCTTGCTTCATATTTTTCAAACGATTGGCAACGCCATGCGCATCACGTAGGAAAAACGCTGTCGCATCTACAAGGATCTTACTGCCGTCCTCTTCGTCAACAGCAAAGCTCCAAAGAATGGATTGCGCAAAAGATTCACGTACTGCTTTGGCTTCGTTTTTATCATTTGACAAAGCTCGATAATCATAATTGGGTTGTGTCAAAAGCACTTTTTTACCAATCCTTTGAAAGAAAACAATCCTTGAACTACCTGTCTGACCTCTGTCCAAACCAATATCGTTTGAACCCAAACCCGCAGGTAAAGAATTGGCGTATAAAAACTCTTGGTCAAATTTGTCAATCAATAAATAGATTTTGCCATTTGTTGCGTCCCACCAATAGTTGAAATAGCCGTTATAGGCTTTCCAGTTTTTGGTTTTTTCAGCGATTTTGGATTGGCTGTTTGCTGTAAGGCTTAAACTCACGAGGAGTAGGAGTAGAAAATTTTTCATGCTGGATTGATTTTTATTTTTTTAGACCACTGATTGGACAGATTCGACTGATTTACACCGATTTTTCTTACCATCAAAAAGGGAACAAAAAAATCAGTGAAAATCAATCGAATCTGTCCAATCAGTGGTCTAACTAAGTTGATTTTAGATTTTTGGTGAAAATACAAGACGTGTCCGACTTTACATGTTGGACACGCCTTTTTTTCTTCCTCTTTCGACAAAGTTAGCTGTTATTACTTCAAAAAATCATACTTTCGCCTTTAATTTGATAGCTTAATACGATTACTACACAACCAATAAAATCCAGAATAAATGAATCGTTTCTTTAAAATTGTAAAAACAACGGGTAAGGTTTTACTCGTTTTAATAGCCTTACTTGCAGGCATTTATTTTTTGGGACCAAAGCCCAAACCACCAGTTTTTGACCCGCAACCGCTTGAAAATTTGGCTTCTTTGTCTTTAACAGATTTAGAAAAATCCATAAGCGAAAAAGAAAACGCTGTTGAAAATATCAAACCCGATTGTAAAGCCCGCATTATTTGGGCAGATTCCTTGAAAAAGGAAAAAACCAAGGTAGTTATGCTGTATTTGCATGGTTTTGGTGCCAGTTACGCAGAAGGCGCGCCTGTAAACGTGGATTTAGCAAAACGTTTTGGTTGTAATTTGTTCCTTGCTCGTTTGGCAGAACATGGTATTGAAACAGGTGCAAAAAATGAAAATCTATTGAAATTTAATGCTGATGAATACTACGATTCGGCAGAAAAGGCTTTGCATATTGCCCAACAATTAGGTGATTCAGTTGTCATAATTGGACAATCGGGTGGGGCAGCGATGGCTTTGTTTTTAGCGTCTCGGCATCCTGAATTGAAGGGTATGGTCTTATATTCCCCTGCTGTTCAAGTGTTTAGAAAAGATGGTCAGTTAATGTCCGAACCTTGGGGTTTAGAATTGGCGCATCTGATGGTTGGCGAACACAATGATTGGGTTTTTAGAAAGCCCGAACAAGCGAAGTTTTGGACAAATCATCAGCGTTTTGAAGGCATTGTTCAGTTCACGACTTTTCAAAAATATGCGATGATTCCTGAAACGTTTGCGAAAATAAAATGCCCTGTTTTTATGGGTTATTACTACGAAAATGAAGAAAATCAAGACAAAGTGGTGTCCGTTGAAGCCATGAAAGTGATGTTTGAACAACTCGGAACACCCCCTCAGTATAAACGGTCTTTTGACTTCGTTAATGCCAAAGCACACGTCATTACAAGCCCTTTGACGACCGATGATTGGCAAACAGTGGAAACTGAATCAATGAAGTTTATTCAAGAAATATTAGGCATGTAAACTAAGTGAAAAATGAAAAGAGTAAAATGAAAAATATAAAACGGTATTTTACAAGTATTTATAAAAGTCATTTGAGGTAATTCATTTTCTAACGAGTATAAACAACTAATTAACTACTTATTTATCAATTCATTAAAAAACTTTTATGAAAATTTTAGTCACAGGCGGTGCAGGTTTTATTGGCAGCCACACAGTTGTTGCGCTCGTTGAAGCAGGTTTTGAACCCATTATTATTGATGATTTTTCCAATTCTCAAAAGCGGGCGTTGGATGGTTTGCAAAAGATTCTTGGCAAGTCCGTTAAATGTTATGAAGCCGATTGCAACAATTTTGACACGTTAACAACCATTTTCAGAGAAGAAAAAATCAAAGGCGTTATTCATTTTGCTGCATTCAAAGCCGTGGGCGAATCGGTTGAAAATCCCTTGAAATACTATGAAAACAATATAGGCTCGCTTGTAACAGTCTTAAAAGCGATGAATACGGCGGGGGTGCAAAATATCATTTTTTCATCATCTGCAACCGTTTATGGTTTATCAAAAGAGTTGCCCGCAACAGAACAAACGCCAACTCAAAAAGCCATGTCCCCGTATGGTATGACGAAACAAATGGGTGAGGATATTTTGAGCGATGTTGTTGCTTCTGGTGCAAACATTAAAGCTATTTCCTTGCGCTATTTCAATCCGATTGGCGCACATCCTTCCGCTTTGATTGGCGAATTACCTCTGGGTGTACCCAATAATTTAGTGCCTTTCATCACGCAAACAGGCGCAGGAATTCGTGAAAAACTAACGGTTTATGGAGATGATTACGATACGCCCGATGGCACGTGTCTGCGTGATTATATTCATGTCAGCGATTTAGCAGATGCCCATGTTGCGGCTATAAAAATGTTGTTAGGTTTAGAAAAAGACAATTATTACAACGTTTATAATGTCGGAACAGGCAATCCGAACAGCGTTTTAGAAGTCATCAAAACGTTTGAAGAAGTGAGCCGTAGGCGTTTGAATTATGAAATCGGTGCACGTAGAGGCGGCGACGTACCTGCGCTTTATGCCGATGCCTCAAAAATGAAAAACGAATTGGGTTGGACTGCCAAACGCACCATGCGTCAAGCCATAGAAGATGCTTGGCGTTGGCAACAAACGCTTTGATTTAAAGGTAATAAGGACAAAATCGTTAAGATTTTTAATAGTTCTAACAGCTTTTGTCGTGTAATCCCAAAATCTTTTTACCTTTCGATGTTTTGATTTACCAACTTATAAAACAATAATTATGCAACCATTTATAGGAGAATTCGTCGGCACAATGTTGCTGATTTTGCTGGGCGACGGTGTTGTCGCAGGCGTATTACTAAAAAATTCAAAAGCTGAAAATGCAGGCTGGTTGGTCATAACCGTCGCGTGGGGTTTGGCTGTTATGATGGGCGTTTACGTTGCGGGGCCCCTCAGTGGTGCGCATCTAAACCCAGCCGTTACGCTTGCATTGGCAGCAACGGGTCAATTTGCTGTTGAAAAAGTGCCTATGTATATTGCGGCTCAAATGTTGGGTGCGATTACAGGCGCATGTCTTGTTTATGTTCATTATTTACCACATTGGGCAAAAACGGAAGACCCTGCTTTGAAATTAGCTGTTTTTGCAACGGCTCCTGCTGAAAGACATACTGTTGGTAACTTCATCAGCGAATTCATTGGCACATTTGTTTTGATGCTGGGTTTGGGTTCTATTGGTGCAACAGAATTTGCAGCAGGTACAAATCCGATGGCTATTGGTGGCTTGATTCTCGTTATTGGTCTGTGTTTGGGCGGCACAACCGGTTATGCGATTAATCCTGCGCGTGATTTAGGTCCCCGTATCGCTCATGCTTTTTTACCCATTAAAGGCAAAGGCGGCTCTGATTGGGGCTATGCTTGGATTCCTGTTCTCGCACCGATACTCGGAGGTATATGCGGGTCGGCATTTTTTAAAGCGTTTTTAAGTTTACACTAAGAAATAGTGAAAAGATAAAATGCCAAACTATGTTTTGCAAAACCGTTGAAAATCAACGTTTTGCATATTCATCATTCATCATTTATCATTCATCATTTCCTTATGCGTCTTGTTATTTTCACAAACCGCGATTTGGCGAGTAATCTATTTTTGAACCACATAATGCCGCATGTTGCGCCTTATGTGGTTCATATTTTTCTTTCCGACAAAGTCGGAAAAGCAACGACTTCGGCAACGCCCAAAGAACTTAAAGACATGAAGTTTTTTGAGCAAATATTGCCGAATGAGTTCATTTTCCCTTCGTTAGATGCTCAAAATCGCATTTTTACTGAGGGGGGTAAACTAATGACTTTCAATGAGTTATCTCGACATTATAACGTGCCGATTGAATCTTTAAATGGTGTACGTTCTGTTGAAAGTCTTGATAAAATAGCGGCTTTACAACCTGACTTGGCACTGTCTGTTAGGTATGGAAGAATATTTGGTAGCGATTTTTTGAAGATTCCAAAACGTGGTGTTATCAATTTACATTCTGGACGACTCCCTCAGTATCGAGGCGTTTTACCAGCGTTTAGGGCTTTGATGAACGACGACGATGTGATTTATCCAACACTACATTATATCGAAGATGGAACGATTGACACAGGCGGCATCATAGGTTTTTCAGAATTAAAAGTTGAAAACGACAAATCTCTGTTGTGGCATATTTTGCATTTATACATCGCTAGTGTGGACTTAGTGGCTCATGCCATTCAACAAATTGCAGAAGGTATAAAGCCATTAGCACAAGGACAAGACGATATAAATGCCGCTTATTTCACATTCCCAACAGCCGACGAAATCGCCCTCTTTTTAGAAAAAACAAAAAGAAATTTCATAGATTCAGAAGAATATGCCGCATTTTTGAAATCCTACATATAATACCCCCCTCAGTAAAATTCATCATTTATCATTCATCACTCATCATTAAAAAGCATGGCTTTTCAAGGAAAAATAGTCTTAATCACAGGTTCAGCAACAGGTTTTGGCAAAGTGCTGGCAGAGGAATTTGCACTTCAAGGTGCTTCATTAATTCTTTCAGATGTCAATATTGAGCAAGGTGAAGCGGTAGCAGAACAAATCCGTCAAACGGGTACACAAGTCGTTTTTACAAAATGCGATGTCAGCAAAACGGAAGATGTTAAAGCGATGATTGAAAAAGGCATCGCAGCCTTGGGACGTTTGGATATTTGCGTCAATAATGCGGGTATTGCGGGCAATTCACTACGTGACAAAACCCATGATTACGACGAAGCGATGTGGGATAATGTGATGAATATCAATGCCAAAGGCGTTTGGTTGTGTATGAAATACGAATTGCCGCACCTACTTGCTGCGGGCGGTGGGGTAGTGGTCAATATAGCTTCAAAAGCAGGTTTGGGCGGTGTGCCAGGCAATGTCGCTTATGCGGCAAGTAAACATGCGGTCATCGGCATTACAAAAACGGCTGCCTTGGAATATGCCCATAAAAACATCCGTGTCAATGCCGTTTGCCCTTCATTTGCCGATACGCCAATGGTGCATAATTCGATTATGCGCGACCCAAAATATGCAGAGCGTTTGATTCTCTCCAATCCGATGCGTCGTTTAGGGACGGCTAATGAGATTCGTGATGTGGTGATGTTCCTTTGTTCCGAAAAATCGTCGTTTATGAATGGGCAAGCGGTGGCGGTTGATGGTGGTTTGACAGCGATTTGAGCCAATTTACTGAAGGGGTATAATTTTAGGAAAAATGGATAATTGTGTTTATTTTTGTTGTTAAAATAGAAAAATATGAGCGCAGCAACAGCTATTCAAGTAAAACAAACCATGTCCGCCGAAGAATATCTTCGTTTGGAACGCAGCACATTGCGTGAAAAAGGTGGCAAATACGAGTTTTTCAACCAAAACCGAATCTATATGGCAGGGGGAACGAATCCGCACAACACAGCCTTAACAAATACAAGCTCATCAGTTCTTGTGCAACTTAGGCAAGCCAAAATCAAAAGTAATATCACAACGTCCGAAACAAAAGTTATCAGTTTCCTAAGTTATAAAAATTACTTCTATCCCGATATAGTGGTTGTGGACGGGAGAATTTACTTTGAAGACGACCACAAAGATATTGTCGTCAATCCAACCCTCATTATTGAAGTATTATCAGACTCAACAGAGGCTTTTGATAGAGGTGATAAATTCAAATCGTATCGTCAAATTAAGAGTTTGAAAGAATATATTTTGATTGATTCCAGAAAACAGTCCGTTGAACAGTTTTTTAAAGACGAAGCCGGAGAATGGCATTTTGGCAGCGAAATTACTGAGGGGTCTATGACGCTTCGTTCTTTTCCAATTGAATTGTCGGTTGAGGATATTTATTTTGATGTGGAATTTGAAATGGTTGTGGATTGATTGTTTCTAAAATTCCCTCTCATTGAATTTACTTCTAATACTATAATGATATGTTTGTTGGATAACGCCCTTCTTCCATCAAAGCCTGTCTTAAAATAATACGGTCAACATTATTCAAATCTAAAACCTTAATTGTAGCTGAGGCAATCAGTGTTTTAGGTATAATTTCACCAAAATCTATGCTGAAATGTGTTGACCATTTGTCTTTTCGTGGATTAAAAAGGCGTATCAAACGTTTGCTATTGGGTAGAAAAGTACCGAGGTTTGAACCTTTGTTTTGATTGCAAAGTGAACAAGTATAAGCTAAATTGTTCAATTCTGTTGTACCACCATGTTTGAGGCTAATGATATGGTCAACTTGAAAAGTATAAAATTGGTCATCCTCGTGAATACGACAATACTCACAGCGAAATTCGGCATTCACTGCGATGGTTAGGCGTAAATTATCGGGAATATAACGACTCATGCGGCTTTCAATAGTTTACGTGCATGAATCTTTGCCAATGAAATCAAATGTTCCAAAGCCAAATAACGGTCAAGTTCGTATTGTTCTTCATCTGTTAAAGCCGATTCTCTTTTCTTAAATAACAATGCTTCAACTCTTTCTTGAACAGTTGTTGAAGGTTTTAAAGTTAACAGTTTTTGTGGGTCAAGTTCCGCAATGAAATCTGCAACTTCTTCGTATGCTAAAAGGTTGGTAGCCATGATTTTTAGTTTTTACAAAAATACAGTTTTTATGGAAATTGTAAATAAAACAACTGCTTTTACATCATTTTAATGGTCATTTAAAGCCATTCCCCGCTTCTGAAACTCCCCCCAATTCAAATATTCCTCACCCACCCGATGTTCAACCATCGTAATACAATCCTCAACAGGGCAAACGATTTGACAAAGATTGCAGCCAACACAATCAGCATCTTTGACGGTGTAAGTATTGTAAGGTTGACCCCTCAGTAAATCTATCGCTTGGTGGCTCGCATCTTCACAAGTGATGTGACACAAGCCGCAATGAATACATTTTGATTGGTCAATATCGGCAATAATATGGTAGTTTAAGTCCAATTTCTCCCATTCTGTGAGCTTTTTGACGGATAAACCGACAAAATCGTTGGTGCTGTTAAAGCCTTTTTCGTCCATCCAATGGGACATACCGCTTGTCAAATCCTCGATGATGCGGAAACCGTATTTCATCACAGCCGTACAAACTTGCACATTGGCAGCACCTAAAAGCATAAACTCTACGGCATCTTGCCACGTCGAAACGCCACCGATGCCTGACAAAGGAATATCCTTAAACTTAGGGTTTTTACTCAATGTATGCAGCATTTTCAAGGCAATTGGCTTCACGGCTGGACCACAATAGCCACCATAAGCGGATTGACCGCCGACATTGGGGCGCACATCAAAAGTATCTAAATCCACACCTGTAATACTTTGAATCGTATTGATGAGCGACAAACCATGCGTTCCTGCTTGCGCACATGCAGAAGCGGTTGGTACAACGGAATGAACATTCGGTGTCAGTTTTGTAATAACGGGAATCGTGGCGTATTCCATCACCCATTCAACAACCATTTTGGCAATAGCGGGGTCTTGACCGACGGATGCGCCCATGCCCCGTTCGGTCATGCCATGTGGACAACCGAAATTGAGTTCAAGCCCATGTGCGCCTGTGTCTTCAACTTGTTTTATCAATTCACGCCACGACTCTTTGTCGTTATCTGCCATAAGTGAAATGACCATCGCCCTATCTGGAAACTCTTTGAGGACTTCACGTATTTCTTTGAGGTTTATACTGAGGGGTCGGTCTGAAATCAATTCGATATTGTTGAAACCCATCACTTTTTTACCGCCATAACTGACGGCTGAATAACGTGAAGACGTGTTTTTGACCTGCGAACCAAGCGTTTTCCAAACAACACCGCCCCAACCTGCTTCAAAAGCGCGAAGTACATTGATTTTTTTATCAGTTGGCGGCGCACTGGCGAGCCAAAAAGGATTGGGCGATTGTATGCCGAGGTAGTTGGAATAAAGATTTGCCATGTTGCGATATAGTTTGAAGATTTTAAGATAAAAGTTGTTGCAATTAATTGTCCAACCCGATAAGGAGCGTGATTGATTGACAAACAAAATTAATCTTTTAAGGGATTAGTAGGTAGTTTATGCTTTTTGAATGGCATTTTTTTTAGGAAAATGATGGCTTTGATTGTTTTTAAATGTTGATACTGAGGGGGTAACGAAAACGGTCGTGGAGCTTTTGAAGCTCCACGACCGTCGTTAAAATCCTAAAACCTTTGTACTTAACATCTAATGCGCTTCCATCGCTGCTTTAGCCGCTGCCGCCGCTTCTTCTGTTTTTTTCTTCTTAGGTTTTACAAAAAAGATAAAAGGCAATATGGCAATGAAAAAGAGCGAAATCAAGCGATAAGTATCTAAATAACTCATTAAATACGCTTGTTTATCAACAGAAAAATTCAAAATGGTTAAGGCTTGTTGTGCGGCTGTGGTCGCATCACCTGTTTTGGCAATCATCCCGTTGGTCAATGCGGTTAAACGTTCTGCTGTTACGGGATTGGTTAGATAGACGTGAGAAATCAAATCCGCACGGTGTTGAGCGAAATGGGTGGACACATAATTATTCGCTAACGCAATGCCAAATGCACCGCCCAATTGCCGAATCATATTGTTAATCGCAATCGCTGGCGCATAATCCTTTTGCGGCAAACCCGCAACGGCTTGATTAATAAGCGGTAACTGCATCAGCGAAATGCCGAAAGTTCGCAATATCAAGACGTAAAAGAAATCCCATCTATCTGCATCACCGTTCATTGAGCCGCCATAAAAGCCAAAAATGATGAACATGATGCAGCCAACGACAATAAAAGGCATTGGTGGCGAACCTTTTGCCATCAATTTGCCAACGACTGGAAAAATGAATGCACCGATTAAAGTCGGTAAAAGTATCGCTAAACCCGTTTCATAAGGCGTAAAACCATTGATGCGCTGCACCATGACGGGGAAAACATAAACCGAAGTGAACAAACCAATACCAACAACAAAAGTGAATACATTGGTCATCGCCAACGTCCGATTCTTTAAAATAGACAACCGAACAGCAGGGTTTGGAATAACCAATTCCCGCCATATAAAACCCACAACACCAATAAGTGCTGCAACGCTCAACCATTGAATATTGACAGAAGCGAACCAATCTTCGGACTCACCACGCTCTAAAACGTATTGTAACGAGCCAACACCGACAGCTAACAGGATAATACCGAGATAATCAATTTCAATTTCAGATTTGGTTTTGCCCTCTTTATCTCTTTTTTCAATAAAATTATAAGCTAAAACGCAAGCGACAAGACCGACGGGCAAGTTGATATAAAAAATCCAAGGCCAGTCCAAATGTTCCATGACCCAACCACCCAGTGTGGGTCCTAATGTCGGTCCCATAATGATACCCATGCCAAACAAACCACTCGCAATGGCGCGGTCTTTTGGCGGAAAAGCATCGAACAAAATCGCTTGTGAGGTTGACAACAATGCACCGCCACCGATGCCTTGAACGAATCGCCAAAACACCAACATAGGCAGGCTTGTGGAAGCACCACACATATAGGAAGCGAAAACGAAAATAATCATCGAGACCAAATAGTAGTTTTTTCGCCCAAAATATTCGCCCAAAAACCCTGTTAAGGGAATAATAATGACGTTGGCAATGGCATAAGAGGTGATGACCCATGCCACGTCCTCGACATTGACCCCGAGACTGCCCGCCATATTGAACAAGGCAACGTTCACTATCGAGGTATCGAGCAGCTCCATTATCGCCGCCGTAATCGTCGTGAGAACGATGATGAATTTGGCAAAGCCAGTAGGATATACCATGTTATTTAGTGTATAATGGATAGTTGATAATGGATAATTAGGAATTTGACCCCTCAGTATTTACTTCACTGGCACGACTACACCAACGCTCATACCCGCACGCAAAGGCATTTCCGCGGTTGCTTTGTCGGTAATCAATATTTTTGTCGGTACACGTTGCACAACTTTTACGAAGTTACCTGTTGAGTTGTCGGGCGGTAAAAGGCTGAATTTTGCGCCTGTTGCCCCTGCAAATGACTCAATAGTGCCTTCAAAACCCTTTCCTGCGTAAGCATCCACATGGATTGTTACTTTTTGACCGACTTTCATTTTACCAATTTGTGTTTCTTTGAAATTGGCAATGACCCAAACATTGGTATCATCCACAAGGCTCATCAACGGTTGTCCTGCATTGACCAATTGGCCCAATTGTACATTTTTACGAGAGACCTGTCCCGACATCGGAGAAGTTACAACGGCAAAACTCAACTGCAATTTTGCCAATTCTAATTCCGCTTTGCGTTGTTCAATTTGAGTACGAGCAACGTTTATTTGTTGTTGAGCAGAAGCCACTTGTGTTTGTGCGGCATTTTTTTGGCTGTTGCCAATACTCGTTTGACGACGAGCCGCTTCTACTTGTACTTGTGCGGAAGCGACTTGTTTTTCAGCGACGACAACAGCGGCTTCGGCGGATTCTTTTTCCGCTTTTGCATTGTCATAAGCCGCTTGTGTACCTGATTTTTCTTTCAATAATTGATCGGCACGGTTGAAGTCTTGTGTGGCTTTGCGCACGCGAATTTTTGCGATTTCTATGTTCGCTGTTGCTGTGCCGACAGCCGCTTCACCCGCAGCGATGCCTGTATTTTGCACTTGAATAGTTGCATCGGAAGTCATAACATTCGCATTGACCGTACCAGCATTGGCTGCAATCAACGACACGTTTGATTCCGCATTTTTCAAGGCGACTTCTGCTTGAAGAACGCGCAGTTTGAGGTCACGGTCGTCAATTTTCACGAGCGTATCACCTGTTTTCACTTGTTGATTGTCTTTCACCAAAACCTCTGTCACCCAACCACTTATTTTAGGTAAAACGGGGACGATATTGGTTTCGATTTGTGAATTTTCGGTGTCTTCGTTATTGAGCATAAAGCTCGCTTTTTTGAATCCAAAAAAGGCTGCGGCAGATAAAACTGTACCTATGACGATGAAACGAATGACTTTTTTATTTTCGATTGCCATTATTTTTATTTTTATAAATCTTTAAAATTCAATTATTTAGGATAAATACTGAGGGGGTGTCAGGTTTACTTACCAACAGATTTTTGCAACTTATAATAAGCTGCGACAAGGTCAGCTTTTGCTATTTCAAGGTTGATTTTAGATTGTAAAACCAGCGCATCTGCATCTAAAAGTTCACCGATTGTTGATACTTGTGCTTGATAGCGATTCTTCATAACCCGTTGATTTTCTGTGGTTTGAACAATCGTTTTTTCTG
>JANLQI010000186.1:0-14804 GCA_031367705.1 Saprospiraceae bacterium
CAGAAAAAAAGATTGATGACATTTTTTTTGCAAAAAAAATGTCATCAATCTTTTTTTCTGTTTACTATACCTTCTAAAATACTGAGGGGGGTAAAATGGAACAAAAAATAAAAGTCATCATCGCCGACGACCATCATTTGGTCAGACAAGGCTTCAAATCTTTGCTCGAAGACCTTGATTTTGTGGAGGTTATTGGCGAAGCATCGGATGGCAAACAAGTTTTACAATTATTGAAAAATGGTAATCACGCAGACGTGGTCATCATGGATGTCGATATGCCCGTTATGGGTGGTTTGGAAACATTGGAAGAAATAACAAAAACGTTTTTCGGCGTAAAAGTCATCATGCTCACCATGCTCAACAACAAAGAAGTGATTCAGAAAAGCGTGGACAAAGGCGCAAAAGGTTTTTTATATAAAAATGCTTCTTCCAATGAATTATCAGATGCCATAATGAAAGTTGCTAAAGGCGAATCTTACTTTTCAGGCGATGTCGCTTTGACTTTATTGAGCAAAACCACTAAAAATCAATCACAATCGCTTGACATTTTAACTGACCGCGAAATTGAAATCCTAAAATTGGTTGCCGAAGGTTATTCGAGTACAGAAATTGGCAAACTATTGTTCATCAGTCCACGCACGGTAGATACACATCGCAATAATTTGATTCAAAAACTAAATGTTCATGGCGTGGCGGGTTTGATACGGTTTGCGATTGTAAATAAGGTTATTTGATGATATTTAAAAATAAAGCGCAATGCCCTACCCCCTCAGTATTTTAAGGAAATTTAAAGCGGTATCAGCTACAAATTTCATCTCATTCAAAAAACGGCATCCCTTTAATTGCATATTTCTTCATGCCTTCTTCATTGATTTCTACGCCAATACCAGGTTTTTCGGAAACAGTGATAAAGCTTTTATTGACCCATTCTCCTTCATATGTTACAATATCCTTGAACATCGGGTCAGTATGGAAGTAGGATTGCCATTCTAAAATCAAAAAATTGGGGACGGAAGCGCATACATGTGCCGAAGCCATCGCCCCCAAAAATGAGGCAACCATGTGTGGCGCAAACGGTACGTAATAAAGATTGGCGAGATTGGCAATGCGTTGTCCTTCGCCCAATCCACCTGTTTTTTGCAAGTCGGGCATGATGATATCAACGGCACCAATCTCTAACATTCTTCTGAAACCATGAGCGAGATAATGATTTTCACCCGCACAAATAGGCGTACTGGTGGATTCTGTAATGAGTTTATAGGCTTCCACGTTTTCAGCAGGAATCGGTTCTTCCAACCACATCAGTTTTAGTGGCTCTAAAAGTTTGGCAACGGCTTGTGCTGTGGGCGCATCATAACGTCCGTGCATATCCACGCAAATGTCAATATTGGGTCCGACGGCTTGACGGGCTGCCGCAATTTGGTCATACATGCGTTGCAATTCCATCGGGCTTGCTGTCCAATTGTAAGCATCGTATTTATTGGGGTCATTGGCTTGATCTAAGTCGAATTTGAGGGCATTGAAACCCATTTTTGTAGAATTTAATGCCGCATCAGCAAAGTCTTTAGGCGTTGGGAGAGTTCTCTGGTACAAAGCCGTATCGCAATAAACCCGCACTTTATCTCTAAATTTACCACCCAACAATTGATAAACAGGCAGATTCAAGGCTTTTCCCGCCAAATCCCATAATGCCGTTTCGATAGCAGACAAAACGGCTATGTACATGCCCGATTGTGCGCCTTGAAAGAAGCCCGACCTTCTGATGTCTTCAAAAAGCCGATTTACATTCAAAGGGTTTTTCCCTTTCAGCCGTTGCTCAAAGTTTTTGACCAAGTGATAAGTGCCTGGAATGGCATCTACGCCTTCGCCACAGCCCCAAATGCCTTGATTGGAATGTACTTTGACAAAAAGACTGCCTTTGACATAACCACATTTGATTTCTGTAATTTTTAAATCCGTCGGTGCCGACAGTTTAGGCGTTTTGTCTATTGCTGTTTCATATCCTTTTCCAAAAGTGGTTAAAGGCGCAAGGTTTGTCAATGCCGTTGCTATCGCTGCTTTTTTAAAGAATGACCTTCGGGATGTTGTATTTGCCATTTTTGATTGTTTTTTAAAGATTACCAAGTACGTGTTTTTAAATATTCCTGAATTTGCTCTTTTGGTACAGGCAGTTTATCAATATGCGCATTGAGCCATTTTGAAAAATCTATCTCAATCTCATCGCTCCATTTTGTATCAATTTGCCCAGGCGTATATTTCTGTTCCCGCAAACGCTCGTGACCGAACATGTCGCGCAAACGAACAATTTCAGACGTTTTGACCACTTTTTCAAGTAAATGAGGTGGAATAAATATCACGCCGCCATCTCTGCCCAAAATGGCATCGCCGGGCATAACCGTTGCTTTGCCAATCCTTGTGGGTTGATTGATGCCGATTAAAGTGGTATTCAATTGCCCATCTGGATTATTCAAGTGATGTGAAGGATGATAACTGCGGAAAAAAGAAGTAAAAGAACCGATGTCTTTTAAACCACTGATGTCTCGCACGGCACCGTCATAGACTATGCCGTTTCCTGTTTTGGCATAAATGGAATTGCCCAAATTGTCGCCAATCGTGGGACCATCTTCATGTGCACCAAATTGGTCAACGACATAGACATCTCGCTTGACGAGCAAATCAATGGGCCAGGCGTTTTGCGATTTCACACGACCGTCTTTTTCATGCCCTTTTTTGTCAAGAACCCGATGAATATCTGGTCTGCCTGGCATGAAGATAGCCGTTACAGCTCTGCCAACCAGAACACTGTCTGGGTTTATCATTTGCCAACCATCTTCGTATTGGTGTTTAAAATTCTCATTTCTAAGCACCGCCCAAGCCTCTTCATGTGTGACTAATTTTAAACGGTCAAGTAGATTGTCGGATACTTTTGGACGACCATCAGCAAAACGTTCACCTTTCCACTCAGGTGTTAGAAAAATCAACTCATCTTTTGATATTTGTTGACTGCTTGCTTGTAAACAAAAAGCCATAATGCTTAAAATTATCAACCCATATTTTAGCTTTGACATTGAGTAAAGAATTTATTGTAGTGAATAAATGGTTCTGTGACAATTTTTGTGGTGTGTTGCTTAAAGTCTAAAGTTCGAGAAGCTTTTTAACACACCTTTCACTTAAAATTGTGGCATTAAAAAATAGTCAAATGAAATACTTAAATGCCCTTAAATTCCTTACATACCTTATACGGTTTAAAAAAGCATAGTTATTTCCTTTCACCGTTTAAGAAATTTAAGGAATTTAAGGGCATTTAAGTATTTCACCTTTTTACGTCGACCACAAAAATTGTCACACAACGGAATAGGTTAAAAAGTGACCCCCTCAGTATTTTACTCGATAAAAAATGGTTTGTCTAAAATGAACGCTATAAATACTTGCAAGTCAGCATTTTATATTTTTCATTTTACTCTTTTCATTTTTCATTTAATATAAGCGGTTTCTACGAGTTCCTTTTCGATTGTTTCAGGTAAACGACTGTGCCACCAACTGGCAAGAATAGAACCTGTGATATTCATAACAGGTCCGAATACAGCAGCCGCTAAGCCTAAAGTGGCAATTTTACCCATTTCTTTTGCAATGCCAGAAGCCAATCCACCATTTTGCATCCCCACTTCTAAAGCAATGGTGCGACAGTCACTTTCTGGCAATTTGAACAAACGACCTGACCAATAACCGAGCGTGTATCCGAATAAATTATGAATCAAAACAAGACCAACCAAAGCAGGGCCAATCTTCAGTAGGTTTTCTTGTCCTGCAGCAGTAATGATGACCAATATGATGGCAATTGCAGTCATAGAAACAAGTGGCATAGCATCGTCGAGCCATTTGGATTTACCGCTTAAAACTTTATTGAAAACAAGTCCTGCACCAATGGGAATGATGATCATTTTGAAAATATCCCACATCATTTTATAAACTTCGATTTCCACCAAAGCACCTGCTAATTGTTTCATCAAAATAGGTGTGACAAAGGGCGCAATTAAGGTTGTTATGGCTGTAATCGTCAATGATAAAGCCAAGTTTGCCTTTGCTAAATAAGACATGACATTTGATGCCAAACCGCTTGGCGAACAGCCGATTAACACAATACCTGCCGCTATTTCAGGAGGGAAATTGCTCAAAGTAGCGAGCGTATAACCGAGCACAGGCATGATGATAAACTGACTCAAAACGCCGATGATAACCCCTTTGGGTGTTTTGACAACTGCTGCAAAATCCGCTAAACTCATAGACGTACCCATGCCAAACATGATGATTTGTATCAATGGTACAATCAATCCGCTTAATTTATAGCCGCCCCATTCCAGAAAATATTGTGGGTAATACAATGCCATAGATACTACGGCGAAAATGATAACGGTAAATGTTATTGTCTTCAAAAACGTATGGTTTCTGAATGCCACAGCAAGGGTTAAAAAAAACAACATGAGCAGAATACCGCCCAAATCATGTCTTTGATTGATTGCTAAAAGGATATAAATAGATAAAATAATGCCCGCCAAACTATAAATAGCGAATGAGGACTTAAGCTTGAACATAAATCAAAAGGTGTTTAAAAATGTGAATAAATGTTTATAAATTAAGTAATTACACGTATCCGACACTTTTAAAGTATCCGATACGTAGAAACGTTTTTTAACTCCACAACCTATCCCAAGACCGCACTTTATCCCAATCAGGCGTTGGCTCGAAATAGGTTTTGTTTTCAGGGTCGAGATGTTTTTTTATTTCATCTTCATTCAATTCGATACCTAAACCTGGTGTATTTGGCACATTTGCAAATCCTTTTTCAGCAATCGGTTTGCCGTCTTTTGTTTTCACCAATTTCTCCCACCAATCCAAATCTACAGAGTGGTGTTCCAAAGCTACGAAATTTTGAGTTGCAGCAGCACAATGTACATTTGCCATGAAGGAAACGGGTGTCCCTGCAAAGTGCATAGCCATTGCGACACCTCTTTCCTCTGCATAATCGCCAATCTTTTTGGTTTCCATTAAACCGCCAGAAGTCGCTAAATCGGGGTGGACAATATCCACCGCTCTTTCATCAATAAGTTTGATAAATCCTTCCTTCAGATATATGTCTTCACCTGTACATGTCGGCGTTTCTATAGCTCTACTGATGTCTTTCCAATGTTCTGTCAAATGCCATGGTACGAGGTCTTCAAGCCAAGCCAAACGGTATTTTTCAACAGCTTTTCCTAATCTTATGGCATTATTATGGTCAAAATGTCCATAATGGTCAGAAGCAAGCGGTATTTCATAACCGACGGCGTCTCGAACTTTGGAGACATATTTGGCTAATTCGTCAAGCCCTTTATCTGTAATTTGCACTTGAGTGAGAGGGTGTAAAGCCGCACCATAAGTCATTGGTTCATTTGTCCATTGGCGACCAACTTCCCAAAAATTAGAATTGACAATAGTGCCCGTAATGTCTTTGACTAACTCAATCCCAAAATCCATTTTCAAGAAAGTAAAGCCTTTTCCGACCAATCGGTCTTTCATTTTTGCAGCGAACAAATCGGGGTCTTTGACCTGAGGTGTATCTGCATACAACCTAACTTTGTCTCGATATTTACCTCCTAACAATTGATAAGCAGGTACATTGTAAGCTTTACCAGCCAAATCCCATAAAGCCATTTCGACGGCACACACGCCACCACCTTGTCTGCCATGAAAGCCAAATTGCTTAATCCGCTTGAAAATTTGCTCGACACTGCAAGGATTCATACCTAAAATGCGGCTTTTTAGGAACAAAGCATACCGCCAATCTGCGCCATCTCTGACTTCACCATAGCCAGAAATGCCTTGATTTGTGTCAATACGTATGATACTGCAACGACCAGGGTTCATAACCGTTGCATAGCGCATATCTGTTATTTTTAAATCAGAAGGTGCGGAACTGCGTCTCACCTTTGACGTGCTGTGTTCAAGCGACTCTTCTAAAGGAGAATTCATAAAAGCGGCTAATGACAGTCCGCCCAAAGCCGTATTTTTAAAAAAAGAACGGCGGCTGTTTTCTTGTTTTGGTTGTTTAATATCAACGACTTTATCGTCGTTTTCTTTGATGCCAAATTTGGCGAGGAATTTTTCAGATGGTGTCATCATTATCATTTGTTTTATTAGTTGATGAAATAAATTTTATAACGGTCAGCAATTTTCGCTTTGGAAAATAACAATCCGTTTTTGTCATTCTGAACGCAGTGAAAGAATCTAAACGCTTAAATATCAATATTTTACAACAAATACTGAGAATTCTAACTAATAAGTTTTTTTATTTTATCATTCAACACATAGCCATATAGTGCACATAGAAAGAATTGAAAATCAATTAGTTAAAGCTATGTGTTCTATGATACTATGTGTTAAATTAATTCAAAAAACTTTGTGGTCAGAATACTGAGGGGTAAAATCCACTGTCACCAAGTTCTACTTTTCATAAAATCGTCTAATTCTTTTCTCGTCATAGGCAAGCGGCTTGGGTTTTCGTCAACCCATTTCAAGAAATCGGCTTTGATGACATCTGTCCATTGAGTATCAATTTGACCAGGTGTGTATTTCCCTTCGCGCAGCCTTTGATGACCAAACACATCACGTAAGGCGATGAATTCAGAATTCAATACAACTGTTTCGACTAAATGTGCAGGAATGAAAATAATACCGCCCTTTTTTGCCAAAGCAATATCACCTGGCAAAACGGTCGCTCTGCCTATACGAATCGGGATATTGATGCCGCCTAACATCATTTGTTGGATATAAGAAGGGTCGTAGCCTTTTATCCAGCCATTAAAACCCTTAATGTCTTCTAAACCCTCAACGTCACGGACGGAGCCATAAAAGATAACGCCTCTGTGAGATTTGGCATAAATGGCATTTCCTAAATTGTCGCCTATCAAAGTGCCATCAACGACTTTACCGTAGCTGTCGGCAACATAAATATCACCGTCTTTCAAGACATCAATAGGCCATGAATTGGTCGCACCGATGCGGTTTTCTGCTTTGCCTTTGTCTTTAATCACCTTATCATAATCAGGTCGCAAAGGCCAATATTGAGCCGTAACGACTCTGCCAACCATCGCAGAATCAGGGTGAATGACCATCCAATCGCCTTCAAATTGGTTTTGATAACCATTATTCCTCAAAACACCCCAAGCTTCTTCAAGGTGAATGCCTTTGAGCCGGTCAAACCATTTGTCGGAAACTTTAGGTCTGCCATCGTCAGAGCGTTCTCCTGTCCAATTAGGTGTCAAAGCTTTAATTTGGTCGGGAGATAAGGTGACATGTTGACCCATAAGAGAAGAGGTTAATCCAAAGACTAACAAAAATAAAACAAGTAGATTTTTCATTAAGTGGTTTGTTTTTATAGAGAAAAGTGTGGTTTTTATGCAAAAATACTGAGGGGGGGTGCTATATGTCAAAACGATTGTTCAAAAGGCAGCAACGGCTACCTTTAGGTTCAGAACATTATTTCGATTTGGACACCATGTTCGGGGAACTTTGAAAGTTCCCCGAACATAAATGTCCTTCAATAAAATAATATTTGGCAGAAACAGTCAATTCTTACTTTTTGAAACCCCTGTTTTCATCCGCTCATTTATACTCGATAGAAAATGATCTACATAAAATAAACGCTATAAACATCTGTAAAACAACGTTTTATATTTTTCATTTTACGCTTTTCATTTTTCATTCAGTATAGCTTATTTATTCCACCAAACCTTAGAATCCAAGTCATCCGCACCTTGACGGCTGATGGCAGCGTCAACATTGGTTTTATTGACAGATATTTCAGAGTTTGGATAGGTCAAACGGTTAATGAATGTGCCTTTGATACCTTTACCTGGGAAAGGATTGGGTGTCAAAACAGGAAAACCACTTCTACGGAAATTGGCAAATGCTTCTGGACCATTCAGGAAAGAAGCGACCCAATATTGCGTATTGATTTGTTGCAACGCCGTTGTTGCAACAAGTGGATTGGCTAATAAATAGGCATCAATCGAAGCCGCTGGAACGGCTGAATTAGCATCATAAGACACCAACTGCTCCATATGTAACCGAATACCTTTGGCAAAATAAAGGGCAGCAGTTGATGCTGATACCCAACCTCTTTGCGCCGCTTCAGCCAATAGCAATTGTGTTTGACCAGCCGTTACTAAAAATAATGGTGCTGTATTTTTAGTCATGCGCGTTCTATCCACTTGGCTAAAATCGTAAAAACTGGCTAATCCATTTTTCGTCACTTCTGCACTGATGGAACTGTTGTCGAAGCCAAAAGGCATACCTATTTGAACAGCTGTGTCCGTAGAGGCTTTTGCTGCTGTTTGTTCGGGGCCTGATTTTGCGCCAACATACCGAACAGCGATTGATTTCAAGCGTGGGTCTTTTGTTGATTTAAGATAATTGGCAAAAGGCGCAGCTAAATAGATATTGGCGGCTTCGGTTGAGTTCAACATATTGCCTATACCATTGACATAGTTGGCATCATGCTTAATAAAAGCATTGTCTGTATTGACCTCCATAACACCGCCTGCCAAAGCTTTAGTGACGGTTTGTTGTGCAAGTGTTGCATCCGCTTTTGTTAAACGCATGCCCGCACGCAGCAAAAGTGAATTGCCAAATTTTTTCCATAAAGCGATATTCCCACCGTATAAAACATCGGCCGTTTCAATCGTTTTTGTTGCATCAAGAGCGGCAGTTGCTTCAGTGAGTTCTTTGATAATATCCGTGTAAATGGATTGCTGAGTGTCGTATTTTGGCAAAAAAACTTGGTCTGTATAACCTTTGGCGGCATCGACATAAGGCACATCACCATACGAATCGGTCAGCACTATATAAGCATTGGCTTTGATGATGCGTGCCATATTAGACAAATTGGTTCGTGCAGGTAGTGTTTTTGTTTGATTGATAACATCTTGCGCATGTCTGATGACAGAACGGTAATAGCGCTGCCAATGCTGCACCGTGTTGTCGCGGTTATCTTGATTGAAATTTGCGCCTGTCAAAACCCCTGAATTGGGCGACACCATTTGCTGAACAATACCCATTTCGTAAAGCACAGTGCTGGTGACAAATGAGGAGTTGATGGTCGCATTGTTTAAAATAAAGACTGGATTGACAGCGGTTGCTGCGGTTTTGTTGATATTAAGGTCATCAAAACCTTTGTCGCAAGAGATCAAACTTGTCAAAAACAATATTGCCATGAAAGGCATTTTATTAAAAAATAAAAACGATATCTTTTTCATATCAATAAATGATTTAGATTTTTAATTGAAATAACTTTAAAATGTTCAAAATACTGAGGGGGTGCTTAGACTTAGATTTTAAAAGAAAATCATTGTAAATCAGTCGCATCAGCCCAATCAGTGGTCAAAAAAACCTAAAACTTCAAATTCAAATTGAAGCCAAAGCTACGCGTTGAAGGCAAGCCCGTTGACTCCATACCTACAAGGTTGTCAGACGAATAACCAAAAGTTTCTGGGTCAATATTGTCAATCCATTTTTTAAGTAACAGAACATTATTGGCAACCAAACTGAGTTTTGCGCCTTTAATAGGAAGGGTTTTAGGCAAAAAACGCATAACATCATAGCCAAGCGAAATTTGACGCAATTTCCAAAAGCCACCATCATAGACAATAGGTTCAATCAATGCCAAAGAACGCACCACTGACCAATAGTCTTGAACAGGAGCTTTGACGGCATTCGTTTCGCCTTTGTCGTTAACACCTACGCCTAAAACACCGCCGTCACGACCATCTAAAGTCATTTTGTGTAAACCATGACGTACAGCATTGAAATTCGTACCCGACAACATCTTGTTACCTAATTTGAAGTCAATCAAGAAGGAAAGGTTGATACCTTTATAATTGAAAGTGTTGGTGAAGCCACCGACCCATTTTGGCAAAGCACTGCCGTAAGAAATCAAATCAGTTGTCCGCAACGGAATACCATTGCCTCCAAACATCATACGACCTTGAGCATCGCGTCTAAAGCCAAAACCATAGATTTGACCCATTTCTTGTCCAACGACCTGCCGCAATTCGCCATTGAAAACGTGTGTACCAACGGTGATACGTTCACCCTCTTTATCTGTCAACAAACTCAATACTTTAGAGATGTTATAAGAACCATTTACGGTAAAATCCCATTGAAAACCAGCTCTTTTGATAGGCACTAAATTCAATAACATCTCAACACCATTGGTTTGACTTTTACCACTGTTTATTAATGTCGTAACAAAACCAGAAGCATCAGAAATTTGAGCCGATACGATTTGGTCAGTTGTCAGTTTTTGATAAACAGCAAAATCAAGATTGACGCGACTTTTGAACAACTTCAATTCCAAACCAAGTTCCTTTTCAGAAGCGCGCATTGGCCTCAAATTAGGATTTGGCAAAGTCGTACCTAAAGAACCGCCAACAGGTTGTAATGCACCCGCAGGATTTGCAAAAAGGTTGGCATTGATGCCATAAAATAAGTTGTTGGAGTAAGGTCCAACATCTGTATCGCTACCCACTTCAGCATAAGCCGCTCTCAATTTTCCAAATCTCAACCATTCTGGAAGATTTTTAAAGGATTCAGAGAACACATAACTCAAAGATACTGAGGGGTACATAATGCTCCGATTTTCAGGTGAAAGTGTTGAAAACCAATCGTTTCTGACAGTCGCATTTACATACAAATAGTTTTTGTATGAAAATTCAGCTGAACCATAAACGGAATTAACAGCTCTTTCAGACAAGTTATACAGTGGGTCTTTTACACGTCCGTTCATAACGGTATATAAACCACGGACAACAAAATCCTGAACTTGAACAGAATTCAAATCTGAACGGCGATACATTTGGTTGCCACCTGCCGTCAAATCAACGCCAAAATCACCAAAGGTTTTAGTCGCTGAAACCAAAATATCGGCATTGGTTTCTCTGAAACGTCTTGAGTCTTGTGTATAAGTACCGTTGACAAAACCGGCTGGCGCAGCTGCTAAAGAAGCTTGTCCAGTTGGGAAGTTATTATAATCTTGGTCACGTGACCAATAGTCTTGTCCAACACGTCCTTGAACATAAAGCCAAGGCAAAATGTCGTATTTCACTGAAATATTGCCAAAAACCCTATCTCTACGGATTCTCTGAAATTGCTCCGCTAAAGTAAAATACGGATTAGTACGGTTCATAAACCGTGAGTAAATGAACTCATTTCCTGCCGCATTGTACTTTTTTTCATCCATCAAACTCAAAGGCATGGAGTTCGCCAAATTGTAAAGTGCCGTTGGAATAGAGTTGTCTTGATTGGCAATATTCGGCGGGTTTTTGTTGAACTCGTTTGAATAATTGACATTACCTGCAAAGCTGAGTTTACTTGATAAATCATAAGAAAAGCCAAAATTCAAGGTTTTCCGATTGAACGTATTATTAGGCACAATACCTTTATTGTCCATATTAGAAAAAGACAAGTTCATGCCACCTTTTTCACCCGAAGTGGCCAAAGAAATCGTATTCGTAAAGTTTTGACCATCACGGAAAAACGTTCGAACCCTATCTCTGACAGGAACATAAGGCAAAGTAACGCCATCAAATAAAACTTGTGTCATACCCGGTTGGAATCGCTCACCAAACGACCATTGACCAGATGTTGGATTGGCGGCTGTCGGTCTTACACCGTTTTCACCTTGTCCATATTCGTATTGATAATCCGTAAAATCTAAAGGCGTTTCATTCGTAAAATTGGTGTTATAAGTTACACCAATACCTTTACTATCGCCTTTAGTTTTGGTTGTAATCATAATGACACCGTCTTTTGCCCTTGAGCCGTAAAGGGCAGCAGCCGTTGCTCCTTTCAATACCGTCAGACTTTCAATATCATCAGGATTGATAGAAGATAAACCGTCACCACCGTCCGAAGTATTACCGCCACCTCTGACACCGATTGAGTTATCAGCCGCCGCATTACCTGGGTTTGTACCGAAGTTGGTATTATCAATCGGCACACCATTGACGACTATCAATGGGTTGTTTTGACCAGAAATAGAAGATTGACCTCTAATTCTTATTTTAGAAGTTCCCGCAGGGCCTGTTCCCAAGCCTGAAATATTCACACCCGCAATTTTGCCTGATAAGGCATTGATGAAATTGGGTGTACGATTTTCAGTCAATTGCTCAGCAGCAACAGTTGTGGTCGCATAGCCCAGTTTTTTTGCATCTTTTTTGATGCCTAAAGCCGTCACGACGAGTTCGCTCAAACTTGAACCGGGTTTTAAAGCAACATCAATAATATTGACATTTCCAATCGTCACATTTTGATTTTCAAAGCCAACAAAGCTGAATACAAGCGTATTGCCTTTGTCAGACCCTGATAATTCTAATTTGTAGTTACCATTGAAATCGGTCAGAGTGCCTTTTGAAGTGCCTTCAATGACGACACTTGCACCAACAAGTGGTTCGTTTTTTTCATCTGTGACCTTTCCTTGAATCGTTTGGGCTGTAGCAGAAAATGATATCAGACATATCATAGCCCATAAAGATTGTTTCAATTGATTCAGTACATTTTTTTTCATAGCAAATAATTCCATTTAAATTGTTTAGTAAATGTTTAGCGAAAAAACAAGTAAAAAAGGAACAGTTCTAAGTATTTCAAAGAAGAAACATGAATGCTTCCATTCAGTTTTTACTCGTTATTGAGGTAAAAGTAATAATAGTTTTAAATTTTAAAATATTTTTGCAAAAAGAAATTTTATTTTATCAAATATCTATTCTTCAAAATAATTATGTACAATAATGTATAACTCACAAAATATATGTTCATATATCTTATGTGTCATTTACACACTTTTATTGTTTACAAACACCTCAATATAAGGCGAATTCAATGTTTCAAGATTCCGTTAAAAACAGGCTGCATTTTTTCATCAGCAACTTAGTTGTCGTAGGTTGATTTAGTTAGAAGGTGTTAGGAATACTTGGCACGAGTGGAGTTTGATAGGTTATTTGTCTCTTTTTTATTGAAAAAACGATGCTATTTGCTGATTACGACATTGAGCGGCATTACAAGAACATTTTGTCGTTTGACATAGACATTTTGTCAATTGACATGGACACTATGTTAATTGACAAAAACATTTTGTGCATTAACAAAAATGTTTTGTCACAGACATGAACTCTGTGTAGATTAACAAAATAGTTTTGTCAATTGACATAAACCTTTTGTAGATTAACAAAATAGTTTTGCGAATTGACATAAACCTTTTGTAGATTAACAAAATTGTTTTGTCGTTTGACATAGACCTTTTGTGGATTGAAAAAATAGTTTTATTAATTAACATAGACCTTTTTTGAATTGACAAAATAGTTTTGTGAACTGACTTGAATTTCGTTTTTGTTTGAAAATATATGTATCTCGTTTAACTAAGAGTTTATAAATTTGAGGCTAAACATTATTTGATAAAACTTAAAACAAAAACCGAACTATGAATCTTGTCATTCCTGTCAGACCTGCTTTATTGAAAAGCGAAAACAGAATTGCTGTTTTTATTCCTAATGAAACAGACATTAAAGACTTAATCAAAAAAATACCTCATGCACAGTGGAGTCCGACGCATCAGTGTTGGCATTTTTTGAAAACACAAGCCAATTGGGACATCTTTATGCTGCATTTCAAAGATTTTACTTTGAATGTTCAGAAGCATTTGCCCCCCCTCAGTATTCCCGCGTCAGAGATGTAGGAAAAGCCAAAATTGCAACTAAAAGCAGATTATTCGAATCATTTTATTGTGCCGACGGAAGTAACAATTCAAAACGCTGTTAATGAGCAGAAAGGAGACATTAACACGCTTTTTGTGCATAAAACACCTTAACAACTTGAAAAAATTGTTTTAGATGGACAAAAATATATAGGCATTCCAATGCCATCAACGGATAATATCAGTCGTGAAATTATCAAAAAAATAGAAGATCAAAAATGGCATCCGCAAGAATATATGTGGCTTGTGCCATACAGTCAACCTATTTATGACACTTTGAAAAAGGCATCTGAAGGGAAATTGATACCGCAGTTGGTAATGTAAAACATAAATGTATGTTGATGTTGATGTATGGTAGTGGTTTACGTGTTGGAGAAGTTGTTAGATTGAAATGGCAGGATATTGATTTTATAGAAAAAACGGTGTTTATCCATAATGGTAAAAACTACAAAGACAGTTATACCATTTTATCTGAAAACACGATTCTGTGTTTACAAAAATACAAAACCGACTATAAAGCCACTGATTGGGTCTTTGAAAGTCCTGATGGTGGGCATTATTCCGAGCGCAGTGTGCAACAGTTTTTTAGTGAAGCACTTGCAAAAGCACGGATAGATAAGCAAGTATCAACACACAGTTTGCGCCATGCTTTTGCAACGCAATTGCTGAAAGCGCATACGGATTTAGATTTTGTTAGGAAAGTGATGGGTCATGCTTCTATTAAAACAACACAAATTTACTTGCATGTTTTGAAAACAGATTTGACTAAAACAAGAAGCCCTTTAGATGATTTGAATATATGAACACATTTTATGCGAGATTCATTTTTATGCTTTGATATGAAAACATATTTTATGCGAAGGATGTATCCCGCAACTCAATACCCCCTCAGTATAAATGCGTTTTAGTATTAAAATGTATTTTATACGAAAGGCTAACAAATTAATTATCAGATTTTTACAACAATGTTTTTTTATTTATTTGGAAAATGTATTTTTGTGGATAGATTGGATATGTACGC
>JANLQI010000029.1:0-11496 GCA_031367705.1 Saprospiraceae bacterium
AATTTTATTCTTAAATAAATATTCATTTTCAAATAAAATTTGGCGACTATGCAATTATAACACGCAATTTTTTTGTCATTCTGAACGCAGTGAAAGAACCTAAATGTTATTTTATTCCGATTCTTTCACTGCGTTCAGAATGACAAAATCATAGCAATATTAATCAGTGAAATCCAAAAAATTCTTCAATAATTGTTCACCCGCTGTACTCGACTTTTCAGGGTGAAACTGTGCTGCATGAAAATTATCTTTACGCAAACAGGCTGCGAATGACACGCCATAATCGCAAGTTGCTGTTGTATAAATACCTTTTTCAACATAATAGCTGTGGACGAAATAGAAATAATTATCGTCAAAATCAGGTGACAAAATGCCCCCCTCAGTATTTGCAGAAGAAATAGTATTCCAACCCACATGAGGTACTTTTAAACCATTCATTTTCGGAAAACGAATGACTCGCTGTGGAATCACACCCAAACAAGGCGTATCATTTTCCTCTGAATGTTCACATAACAGTTGCATCCCGACACAAACGCCCAAAAAAGGTTGTTTTAAAGTTGGAATAACTTTGTCCAAACCTCGTTCACGCAGACTACGCATCGCAGAACTCGCTTCACCCTGTCCAGGAAAAATGACTTTATCTGCCGTTTGAATGGTCTCAATATCAGAAGTCAAAATAGGGTGAACACCTAAACGTTCAAGAGCAAAAATGACAGAACAAATATTGCCCGCATCATAATTAATAATCGCTATTTTCATGCGGCAAAAGTAGTGAATGTAATGGTGAATGGTGAATGGTGAATGGTGAATTTTGTAAAAAGTTGGTGGACACGCATTTCACTAATTATTGTCATTCTGTAAGGAACACAATTCGTGTAATTTGAGAAATTCGTGTCCACCAAAATAGCTATGATTCAATAAGTTATCTTACTTTTGAGACATCAATTAATGAATTTCACTATTGAACAAATTGATAATCAATGCTTTAGTTGACTTCTCGTAAAATTCAACATTTATCATTCATCATTTATCATTAAAAAAAATCATGTTCATTCACCACGTTTATTTTTGGTTAAACAACCCAAACAGTGAAAGCGACAAAGCCGAATTGGTCGCTGGTTTAGAAACTTTAAAAGCCGTTGAAGGCATCAAAATGGTGCATATTGGCTTCCCTGCTGCCACAAATCGGGACGTTATTGAGCGTTCTTATTCTGTTTCATGGCTACTCGTTTTCGATGATTTGGAAGCTGAAGAAGTGTATCAAGTCCACCCAATTCATCATGCTTTTATTGATAAATGCAAGCATTTGTGGTCAAAAGTCATTGTTTATGACGCGGAGGGGTAGAAAACAAAAAACGGCTATCGTGTGTACGATAGCCGTTTTTTAGAATAAAATTTTAGTTAATGTTAGCTTAGTACTTTAACTTTCGACTCCTTAACCTCAATAATATCTTCACCCAAAACCGCTTCAATTTTATAAATTGTTTGCAATTCAAGGTTATGCAAGCCTGTTAGCCACTTGCTGATTTCAGATTCAGATTTGCCCATTGCTCGTGCAAGGTCACGTTGCGTTTTGCCTTGCCCCCTCAGTATTTCTATGATACGATTGGCTATGGCAAGGTTTTTTTCGACTTTGCGCTTCGTAGTTTCTGGTGTTCTTGCTAAAATTCTTTCAAAAGCATTCATGTTAATAGATAAATTCGATTTTGTCGAGTTCAAGAATATTTTTCCCTTCTACTTTAAAAGTACCATCTTTAATAAATTCATCAACTTGCTTAGACATCACATTGACAAATCGAAAGTGGGGCATTAAGTCAGGAGAACCTTGTACGGTCTGTGACGACTTAATGCCACCATTTGCCAAAATGACGACTTTGTCACTGATACGCAAGCAGTATAAACGTAAATCATTGACAATGACTTCTTTTATCATCTTAGAATTAGGCGGAGGTAAAGCTGATGCAGCACCTTCATGCCTAAAAAACTCTTTCTTGGCACTGTATCTTTGACCAATTATAGATAACCAAACTGCCATATTATTCAAATCCTCACTAAATCGTTCTTCCTCTTCAAATTTAGTAAAGAACTTTTCTGTTTCGGTCAATGTGTCACCTTCAAATTGGAAAGTATAAAAATTAACCTTATTATATGTCTGATATAGACTCAAAGTTACAAATTTATTCACTTTAAAGTTAAGTTTTTCATAGTGAAGTAAAATAAAATCACATCGCTCGCTTCTCCCCCGCCACAACATCTACCCACATACCCGACTGCTTCGCAGAAATTGAGTTGTCATACATCGCTTCACACAATTGCGTCGGCAGCCAAAAACGTCCTGCATAAGCGGCATTGAGTTGAATGCGATAAGTATGCGTTTTGCCTACGGCGAGGTCAAAAAACGTATTTACACGGTCGTCTCTGATGTCTTGATAACGAGGAACGCTTGTATTTGTCCAGCCTTGTACCCTATCCATACGTGGATTGAGGATTTCCCAACCCGATGGAAAAACTTGCGACAATGCCATTTCTTTATACGGTTTACCCAAACTGCCCGGGTTGCCAACGGTTATTTCAGCAATAAAATCAGTGCCTTGCTTGATACTTTGAGGGCTTATCGGCTCACCTTTCAAATTCCGATATATGACATTCATATTCAGATTTGAAGCGGCAACTGGTTGCGTTGAACCGACGGATTGTTGACCCCTCAGTATAAGGCGGACAAAGAGCTGCGTTTTGGACGTATTGCGAATCGTCAATTTATTTGAACCATTAGCGGGCAAGTCAATAAGTGCCAATGACTTTTCCGTTTTGAAATTGCCCGTTTTGCCATTGACATCATAACTAAATGAGAATGAACCACTTGCTCCATTACCCATCGCAAATTTTGACATCGCCAACAAACCATACGCAACGGATTGAGTGCCATACCAATCGCCTGAACTCAGTTTTTGAGCGACTTCTCGTGCCACTTGAATCGCTTGATTTTGGTTTTGGGTTAAGATCAAAGTCTCTAAAACCATCGCTTGGTCACGCAATTCAGAGCCATAAGTGTTACCCAATTCACGATATTTATTGAACGATGTTCCTAAGTTTGCTATCAATTGCTTTGCTACTTCGGGCTTGCCAGCCGTTGCATAAGCGGCTGCCAAACGCCATTTCGCTTGTAGCGAAAGATTTTTCTTTTCACGCAAAGCATTCATCGAAGCCGATTCGGGAGAGCGAGCCACAGCCAACGTGTAAAGGCGATAAGCTTGTGTCAAATCACGGCTGTCTTCGTTCCAACCGCCCCCCTCAGTATTTTGGGCATTTGGCGCAGGTGTAGGCGTTGCTGACCAACGTTTTGCAACCAATTGTTGCGCTTTTATCCAACGTTCAATCATATTTGGTGGTAAGGCATAACCTGCGGTTTTGGCTTCTAACAAAAAGTGTCCGACGTAATTTGTTGCCCATGCGTCTGCAAAATCCTCGCCTTGCCAATAGCCAAAACCACCGTCTGCGGTTTGGAACATCCGCAAACGGTCAATAGCTGCGCGGATATTGGCAGAGGCAACTTTCTGTTTCGCATCATCAAGATCCATCAATTTTCCAACATACAATTGTGGGAATGCCGCACTCGTCGTCTGTTCCACACAGCCATAAGGATATTGTAGCAAATACGCCAAACGAGCCGCCAAATCTATCGGCGGAATCGTCGAAACCTCCAAAGTTGCCGCATTTGTACCGAAAGTGCCGATGCCATTATAAGGCATTTGGACGCTTTGACCCGCTTGCACCACGTTTTGTTGTATATTGGTGACAACAGGATTTGGGTTGCGGACATCAATTTCTATTTCAGAAGTCGAACGTTCGCCACCACCTTCTGCGACGATTTTGAACTTCGCAATACCTACTTTTTCAAGCACTTGTAAGTCAAAATCCACCATTTTGTCCGTTGGTTTGTCAAAAGAAACAGTTTTCGATTTTGAACCAACTATCTGCACCAAACCACTTGATTCTGTTACTGAAATCGTTGCATTTTTAATTTTAGCATCGTTTACAAAAACATCAACAGGTAATTTTAAAGACTCTTTTTGCGTCAAAACACGAGGTAAAGTGGCTAAAACCATCAAAGGTTTCGTCACCGTTGCCGTTGCTTCGCCAGAACCATAAGCGGCTGTACCATCGGTTGCAACAACCATTGCACGGACAGAACCGACATAATTCGGTATCATAATCTCATGTTTTTTTGTATAACCCGACGAATAAAAAGGTCCATAAGACATAACAACAGGCTTGAAACGATTGGCACGTTGGGCATTTTTAGGTCTGCCCGCTTTGTCACCACCGATGTTCAAAATGCGCTCTAATTGTCCGCCATACGCCCCCAACACTTGGTCATAAACGTCAAAAGTTTGAACACCCAAAGCCTCACGTGCGTAGAATGTTTTCCAAGGATTTGGTGTTTCAAAACGGGTCAAATCAAGCAAACCTTCGTCCACCAAAGCAATGGTATAAGCCATCGGGCGACCATTTTTCTCACGGACTTCTACCGTTACTTTTTCTTCTGGTTTGATGTCCGAAGGCATTTTTACGATGGGTTCGAGCCGTGTTTTAGGGTCTTCAACATTGACCGCAGACACGCCATACATACGTATAGGCAAGTCATTTTTCGTATTATTATGTGGTTGAATGAGCGTTACGAAGGCATAAACCGTTGGCGACATAGCAGCCGTAGCTTTAAAACTATACGTTGTCATGCCGTTTTTGGTGTTAATCCACTTCGATTCAAGGACTTTTGAGCCATTTTCAATCGAAATCAACGCCTTTCCGTTTTCAGGTGTTGGAATATTCAACTCCACCGTTTCACCAACGGCATAATTGTCTTTTGACGTATTAAAACTCAACATCGCTGCATTGTTGCGGCTCAAACCCGCTTGCTGGTCGCCTTCGTCCCACGGATAACCACTGTAAAAATAGTCGCCAGAGTAGTGACTACTAAGTGGGTCGCCTGCATGGATAAAATAGCGTCCCCAACGGTCGGGCGTGACAGGCACTTCTGCCATGCCGTTGCCATCGGTCGTTACTTTTTGTTGTACAACGGGTTTCATGTCTTTACCAGATGTGAATTGCGCTGCGTCGTCCGAACCTGTTTCCCACCACCAACGCCATTCAACGCGATAAACAGAAACATCAACAAGGCGATTTCGGAGTGGAAAGCCGTTTTTATCCACCATAGCAACTGTTATGATGTTCTTTTTGCCAATATCAAACCGTTTTTCACCCATTTTGTTTTTAGGCACGCTTACGCCGACATACGTTTTATAAGGTGAATAATACAAAGTTTGGTAGTCCGATGAAAAATCGCCCGAAGGCTCAAAGGCGCGGATTTTGAAACCAATACGCATTTTACCCGCTGCGCCTTGTGCTTTTGGCAAATTGGCATAAACTTTTGCAGCACCGTTGTCGTCCACATTATTGTCATAAATGACGGTTGGTTCGCTTTTGAACTTCCGTAATGGGTCGTCAAAAATAAAATCTTTATATTTTGGAAACTCTGTTTTGATGCTTGACATAGACGCTTCAATGCGTGTTTTCACATTGCGTGCAGGCGTACCCATTAGCCAATTAACTTGCAGAGTGCCTGATATATTTTCCTCTCCAGCGGCGATTTCTTTTTTGTCAAATTCCAATTTTATTTTCAAACGATTGGGCTTAACTGTTTCAATCTTAATAGGTTGTGTGAAAGTTGCGCCCCCCGCTTTGATGTCTGCACGCCATGTGCCAGTAGGCGCATCGGGTCTTGTGGCGATGCGGAAAGGGTAGATATTTTTGACATTTTCAACCGTCGTTTGACGCAATTGCATCACGCCTTTAGGGTCGTACAATTCCAATGTTATTGGATAATCATCGGGCAATTTATTGTCTTTATCTTCTAATATAAAATTCAAATGCAAAGAGTCGCCTGGTCGCCAAACGCCGCGTTCGCCGTACAAAAAGCCTTTCAAACCTTTTTGCATTTCAGCCCCTGCCACGTCGAAACGACTGAGGTTCAATGCGTTCTGATTACTGAGGGGTAGGTAGCCCTTTTGGTCGCCCACCGTTGCGACGACAACCCACGGCTTACCTTTGATGTCAGACAAAACAGCCACACCATCAGAATTTGTCATGGCAGATGCCAAAGGTTGTTGCTGATAATCATAAACTTCGAGCTTAACAGAACCACGTGGATAGGTGCTTTTTAAGTCCGAAACCGCTACAAAAATTGAATTATCTGCCCCTTTTTTAGCAATAATGCCTAAATCCGAAGCAAAAACATTGCGTCGTACAAAATGGTCATTGTTGTAATAAAAGTCAGTACAAGGGTTTTGGCGTTCTTGATAGTTGTACTCACCCGTTGCCGAACCGCCATTCCAATCATACCGCCAAATAGATTTATCTTCCCAATAGCCATTTTCCTCCGTATCTGTAAAATCTTTTGGCTCTTGCATCACCGTCATACCGTTCAAATCGTCTTTGATGTCCCGACCCGTACACGTATAATTGGTGTAGCTGTGCCTAAAACCGATGCGGACTTGGTAAATTGCATTTGGGTCTTTTTTGACCAATTCTGCCAAATCAATACCGTAACGCGTCCATTGCATCGTCGAGGCAGACGGATTGAGGTCTTTCAAAGTCACCCGTTTTTGCATAATAATCCGTCCAACTCGTTCCAACTCGTTATCTCCTTCAAAATCATTGGTTTGTAAAAATTGTAGTATATTGCTATTGAATATTTTGACAATTTCAATATCCACAAAATTTAAATTTATGGCTTCAAAAGGGAAATTCAAACCGTCTGAACTTGGCATAATAACGCCCCTTCCAACCAACCGAACTTGAGGTTTTACATCAGAAAAAGTGAGCATAAAGGAAGAAGATTGACCCATTTTTTTGCCTTGAAAATTGGCAATACCACCGTCCACATACAAGGCGTGTTCGCCTGTAATGCGGTCGCTTGGATAAACCAAAATGCTGTTTCCGTCAATTGCTGTCCGCAAATTGCCAAACCAATCGTTTATTTTTATCAAACCATTGACATCGCCCGTTGTACTGAGGGGGTCGCTGAAATTGATTTTTATGTACTGTTCTGCATCTTGAACAAGGCGTGCATTCATCGCTGTAAATTCACCTAATGCTGGAATAACTACCTCCGATGAGCCTTTTTGACTTACACCCAAAGAGCTACCCGACCACGTCAAAGCGACTTTTGAAGCCGCGGCACCCCGCATCACCTCCTTCACTCTGAACGCATGATGCTGTCCATCTGGCGAATGTATCCAATTGATTTTCAAAGACTTACCGTTTTGTTGTGCTTGCAAAACAGATTCGACATTTTTATCGTCGGCATGGTCAGAGGTATTCAATTCGCCTACGAGTTCTTGGCGAGACATATCGTTATTGGATTCGGGTTGAATACCATCGGTGACGACTTCAAAATAGAGTTCCCTTGTGTGGAAATCGAATTGAAATTCCTCGGCATCGGCAGGCACATTTTTAAAAATGCGTTTCAGCCGCACCGAAGCGATATATGTTTGACCCGACGCAAACGCTGCTGTAGGTGTAAACCGAATCGTTTGTGGGTCTTCCCAAACGGCATTACCTTCTACGGAGGGGTTCAGTTGAAACAAGCCACCGTCAACCGACTTGCCGACATCGGCAGGGCTGACAATTTGAGAAGTAAAACGAACGCGAACAGGTTGTTCCCGTCCAATCGTTCCAGACGTATAAGCATAGATATAAGCCGCCATGCTTTTCGTCATTTTCTTAGCGGTCAGGTTTTGCTTACAGGCAGCAAAAGAGAGGGCTATCGTACCCAAAAGGCAGAAGCGCAGGAGAATGAGACGTGTTTTCATCATAAATAATTGATTATCAACGGACTGTGAAGAATTGTTTTGATATAGATTGCGTGTCCTCGTGTGGTGTGAATTTCAAAGTGGAAGTTAGGGAGTTTGGTGGAGAAAGTTTATTTTTTGAGATTATTTTTTTGATACCCCCTCAGTAAAAAACGGCTATCACATCATTTTTTGACGTGATAGCCGTTTTTTATCCTCTAACTATTTTTTGCAACATTTCATCATCATAACGACGCTCTTTTGCCGTTGTTTCAGCCTCTTTGAGTACATTATCAAGTAAAAAGTTAAACAATATACGGCGTAATTGCTCTAACTGTGCAGTAGGAATATCCTCTTTGAACAGTTTTAGAATTTCTAACTGTGCATTTGAAAACTTTGGTTGAACAAATACTTCTCTCATTTTTTACAATTTTTAATTTATAGAAAACAAAAATAGTGAATTTTATTTGCCTTTACAAATAACGGTTTCATTAGAATTCAGCAATCATGTACCCCCTCAGTAAAATAAGCTAAAAGTCAGTGTTAAGCAGATATTAAAATATAAATACAATTTGTAAATTATTGATTTTGAATATTTTATAAAAATAAATGAATAGCAGTTTAGAAAAATAAAAAAATAACAATATAGTTTTGCGACTGTTTAGTTTTGTATTAATCTAAAAAAGTTGCGTTTGGAGTAAACTTTATTGTAACTTTGCTTCAATTCGGCGATGAATAAAACATCGTTAAAATGAAAAAATTTGAAATACTGCTTTTGAAGGAAGCCCGTGATTTTCTTTTGAGCCTTGATGAAAAGGCAAAAGAAAAGATTTTATTCAATTTTAAAAAAGCTGAATATGTCAATGACCCAAAGTTGTTTAAAAAACTAACCCCTGATATTTGGGAATTGAGAACGGAATATAATTCCATACAATATCGTTTTTTAGCTTTTTGGGATAAAAAAAAGACTCCTTCTTTGGTCGTATCTTCTCATGGCTTTATTAAGAAAACAGATAAAGTGCCTAAAAAAGAAATCGAAAAAGCCGAAGCGATTAGAAAAATCTATTTTCAAACTTAAAATAACAGTATAAATGTCAAATCTAAAAACATATACGCTCGATGAGGTTGTAACGGAAGTCATAGGTGAACGCGGCACTGCGAGACGTGAACAATTCGAATACGAGTTACAAATGGACATTATTGGCAGCTTGATTCGACAAACACGTTTAGAACGGCATTTGACACAGGAGGAATTAGGGCAAATTGTTGGTGTAGGAAAATCTCAAATTTCAAGATTAGAAAAAAATGCAGGTAACGTGTCAATTCAGACTATAACAAAGATTTTTGATGCCCTAAAAGCTAAAATCCTTTTTCGTATTGAAATTGAATCATTAGAATTAGAAGCGGTTTAGGCGAATGGGCTTAAAACATACTCATAGCCCCCCCTCAGTAAAAACCGCTTTTTCAACCAAAATCACATATAAAAATACGCTAAAAACATGATGACGAAAAAGATAAGCACAAACAACCACAATGAAAACCGCGAATTGTGGCGATAGACATTATAAAGTTCCTCCATCGCATCGTACCAATCATAATTGACCTTATTGACAAACTTTTCATCACCTAAAACAAGATAGCGGTCTTCGCCATTACCGTGCTGTTTAAGGATTAGGAAAGTATCATTCATAAATTCAACATCGTATAAAATTGTATTTCTGCCTTCGTCAAGCACTAAAGAATCGCCTACAAAACGCCAAGTGCGCTTTGTCATCACGCCGTTATCAAAGACGAGATACTCGCCGTCGGGCATAAAAATATGGATAAACGATTTGTCCCACGCTTCCGTGCCTTGAATTTCCATCCAACGACACTCTTGCCAAAGTTTGACTTCTTCTATCTTATGCGACCAGTTTTTTACTCTTGGAACAATGTATTTTACATATTCCTCTAACGTTTGAAGGTCGCGTGGCAGCTCCAATTCAAACGTACTTGTGATGTTATCTAAAAATTTTCCTTCCAATGTTTCCTTATTTTGAGCAAAAATAGATTTTCTTTTATAAAACAAAGCTACGAAACTTGCCAAAGTTTAGAAATAAAGAAAGGGTGTGAGCAAAGCCCGCACCCTTAAAAGTCATACATTCTTGTTGTTTAGCTTAAATTCTTTATTTGTTTGCTTGTTTTATCTACAGTTACTTTATTGTTGTATCTCAAAAAAATCCTACGAACAGGCTACTCAGATTATTTTCCACATCAAGCGCGATGACTCAATGTTGCTTTTGTAATGTGAACAATCTAAGTAACCTGTTTTGAAGGAATTAAAATAGGTAACTAAACTTCACCCATCGTATGAATCAAAAAAAACTACTTTCACTTCTATATTTCGTTCATCAATTTGTAATAAAAATGAAAATTGGATAAGTTCCTTTTTTCTTGTTATTTATTCTGTAATTGATTGATAGCACAAACTTATACATTTAATTTTGATTGCCTATTATGTTCATTTATGCAAACCTATCAACAAACGTTTGCACAAACGTTTGCGGTTGATAAGTATTGGAAAATGTGGATAAATAATTACCTTAGCGGCATGAAACGAACAACAATTAAAGACATAGCTGTCCTTGCAGAAGTGAGTATTTCAACTGTTTCAAGAGCGTTGAAAGACCATCCCGATATCAGTCTCGCCCTTAGGGAAAAAATTCATCAATTGGCTGAAGAGATGAACTACCACCCCAACATGATGGCAGTTCAACTACGCAAGCAAAAAAGTAATATTATAGGCCTGATAATACCAGAAGCCAATATGTTCTTTTTCCCTTCTGTCATTAAAGGTATTTCGGAGGTAATACAGAAATCTAACTATAAACTTTTGGTGCTTCAATCAAACGATGATATTCAACAAGAAATTGATAACGTCCGAATGTGTTACGAAAATGGCGTTGACGGTTTATTAATGATGTTGAGCAACCAAACGGAAAAACTTGACCATCTTCAAGAGCTAAAAGAAGCGGGCATTCCTGTTGTTTTATTAGATAAAGTATTGGATAACAATGATTTTGATGAAATAATTATCAACGATGCGAAAGCAACTCAAGTATGTGTCGAGTATTTGATACGAACGGGCTGTCGGCGCATTTTAGGTTTATTTGGCAATAGAACTTTGATGATTACGAGTAAAAGATTGGAAGGGTTTAATGAATTGATTCAATCGAAAAAGGAACTCAATATTGCTTCTGAATGTCATTTTGTCAGCAGTACTTTCGAGGCGTGGTCATGTGTTGATAAGGCTTATCCGACTTTTAAACCTGATGGTATTTTTGCTATGAGTGATGAAATCTTAGCAGGTATAATTCCTTCTTTGAAAAAAATGAAAGTTACTATTCCAGATGAATGTTCAGTCATCGGCATCAGTGATGGTTTTCTGCCCAAAATACTTGACCCTGAAGTCAGTTACTTACACCATGATGGGTTGAATCTAGGTAAAATGGCGGCACATCACATTATTCAAAAATTAACTTTAAAAGATAACAGTGGGCCACATATAACATTGATGTTGTCGACACAACTCGTTATTAATCAATCAACTAAGCCTGTTCAAGGTATAGTAGACGGAAATTGAATTGTTTTTTTTGCAAAAAAAAAC
>JANLQI010000322.1:0-15598 GCA_031367705.1 Saprospiraceae bacterium
AAAGGCTATAAAACAAATATTAACAACTGCCCATACCCAAAAGTTTTCATGTGGCACATAAGGTACTGTGCCAAGACCGATGAGCATGAAAATAGAACCGATAATGAGCAGCTTTTTTTCACCAAAAGTCTTGTTCAAACGCCCCACAAGTCCCCCTTGAACAATGACAGAAGCCACGCCAATGATGCCAAACAGATAACCAATGTGTTTTTCGTCCAAGCCATATTGTTCCTTCCAAAGCAATGCGCTGACTGTTTGCATAGCTGAAAAAGCAAGAACATAAATGACCCAAAGCCACATTAATTCACGTAAAACGGGCTTTTTGAAGGCCGCAACATAGCTATCAACAGGTACAAATTTTATTGGTGCGTCTTTGTTGAGGTTTTTATTCGACTCTGGCAATAAGAAATAAACGGATATGAGATTGAGCAAACACAGGGCTGCTGCCCCATAACCAACGCCCTCAATGCCATAAGCACTTTTGAGTAAACCACCAATCGGAGGACCAAAAATGAAACCGAGACCGAATGCGGCCCCTATCATACCCATCATTTTCGTCCGATTTTCTGGTTTTGATATGTCGGCAATATAGGCTTGTGCTGCTGAAATATTCGACGAACCGATGCCATTGAGTACACGAGAAAAGATAAATATTGGCAGTGCTACGGCGTGTGCAAATATGATATAGCCTATCATATTCATAAAAACACTGATTAAAATAATCGGTCTTCTGCCTATGCGGTCGCTGTAAGCCCCGAGGAAAGGTGTGAAAATGAAGTTTAATAACGAATATACGCTAATAATTAAACCAAATTCAGCGTCAGTTGCGCCTAATTCTTTAGCATAATTGGGTAAAATAGGGATAATGAGTCCGAAACCTACCAAGTCAATGAAGACGGTAAGGAATATAATCGAAAAGGCTTTTTTGTTCTCCATGGCGCAAAATTAGCAAAGTTGGGTTGTATTATCTCAAATCAAACTCTGAAATTGTTTTGATGTTTTTGAGGTCACGATAATCCAATTGCGTTAACTTTTTTTCACCAATAATCATCAGAGTGCCCTTTGCAGTTATCACATCGCGCGCATCGAGTTTAGGGAGGTAATTGAGCTGTTTTATACTGAGGGGGTCAGAAATATCGAAAATACGCAAGCCATCGTCGCATACAAACAAGGTTTTGCCGTCCAAACCCATACCCGCAGGGTAAGTCATCGGGTAAGTTTTGAGTAATTTAGGATAATTGACATCTCTGACATCTAATACGTGTAGTTCGTTGGCTTCAACCAAGCCTGAGCCACAAGTCCGTCCATTTCGCAACGTCACAAAAGCCAATGTATCATTTGCCACAACAGGGTCACAGCCCCAACTGTGTTGAAATTGCCCTTCAAATTTAGGTATGCCACCCGATTTAAAGCTGTATAAAAACATACCTGTCCTTGAACCGATAAACAGGCGATTGTTGAACGCAAAAATCGTTTCTATATCGCCACCTTCATTCCAGCCGATGCGTTGCCCACTGACAAAACGTGGGTCAAGAACATCTGAAACACTGAATGTTTTCAGACTGTCGGTTGTCACCACATACATCATGTCGTTCACAATCGTAAAACGAGCGAGTGAGCCGCCCGTTCCCGTTGTTGAACCATCGCCAATTTGAGTATCTTTTTGACAACTAAAAAATATAAGGAGAATAGAAATAAAGTAAATACTTTTCATTGTTTGTTTTTTATTTTGTACAATTCTATTACCTACGACATTGCGGATTATCTAAAATAGACTCTTTCCAACCGATGACTTTACCTTTTTTCGCATCTACACATTCAAAATAACCATTGTAATTTTTAGGATATTCAGCATTGCCATTATTATTTGGGTACAAATTTTTAACCCGATTAACCACTTTCGGGCTATCCAATTTTGTAAAATCAATGGCAACCAAGTCCGTAAAATTGTCGGCATACATGGTTGAGCCTTTTATAGCAATATCATTACATCCAAAAATGCGAAGAAAGCGGATTTTTTGTGGCTGTGTTGGGTTCGAATTGTCAATGATATGAACACCTTCACCTTGTTCAATGGCAAAAATCAATTTGTCTTTCACATAAATTTTAGCAGATTCTGTCAATGGATGCATCGGTTGATAACTGATGAGGTCATAATTTTCTGTAGGCAAATAGATAGGTTTCATACCGCGAGAAGTGTCGTAACCCCAAGTTTCGCCGCCGCATCGAGCAGCCAAAAGCGGGAGCATAAGCGCGAGGAAAAGTAATTTATTCATAGAATTTGTTTGTTTTAATGTCTGTATTCAAAAGGTAAAAAGCGATTTATACTGAGGGGATCTCTTTAAGCGTCTTTTGCTTTGCAAAGCTATACTATTTAATGACAAAAATCAATACCTAAAATGAGTAAAATCAATAAAAATTCAAGCAAAACAAAGTGCATTGCGTAAAAAATACACCATCTGTCAAATTTAAGTCATTATCAATTCAAGGTTTTCTTTTGCAACTCTCCGTTCCTACCTTTGTTGGAAGAAAGCGAAAAGTGCTTGCACATTAAACCTTAATAGTATCTGAAAATGTTGTCAAAAATCATATATATACATTTGTTTACTCTCGTTAGTTTGGTCTTAAACGCCCAAGCTCCTCCCATTGACAGCGATGCTTACCCAAATCTTTTGCGCAGAGATACAACACGAGTGCTACAAGAATTAGTGGTTACGGGTAATTATAAGGCTATTGGTTTAGACAAATGCGTGATTCCGACACGTAATATTATTATAGAAAAATTAGGCAACCTTGGCGTTCAGAATGTCGCTGATGTGATGAAATTGCAAGCCAATTTCCGCCTATTGCAAGACCCTATTTTGGGTTCAAGTCTCTCATTACAAGGCGTTGGCGGCGAAAATATTAAGGTTTTGATAGATGGTGTGCCTGTTATTGGACGTCAAAATGGTGGAATTGACCTTTCGCAACTCAATTTGCTCAATGTTGAGCGCATCGAAATTGTTGAAGGACCACTTTCAGTTCAATATGGTACAAATGCGTTGGCGGGTACGATAAATATTATCACTAAAAAAGGTTCTTCACAAGGTATTGAAGTAGCTTTTAATAATTATTACGAAACGGTTGGCAGCCTTAATGTGGGCGGTTCATTCGGTTGGCGTGGTTACAACCAAAGTTTGATGGCAACGGCTGGGCGCAATTTTTTTGGCGGTTGGTCTGATACACAAAATGGTGAAACTTCCCGTTTTCAATCATGGAAACCTAAAATTCAATATTTTGCAGATGTGCAATATGGTTTCAAATTAGGTGGCGTAAAAATGGGTTATTCAGGCAACTTTTTTGATGAATTTATCCTCAATCGAGGTGTACCTATTGCACCTTATAATGAAACAGCTTTTGACGATAATTACAAAACAAGACGTTTATCAAACAGCCTTAAAGCAAACTATACGACTAAAAATCAATTGATTATCAATGGTTTAGTGTCTTATAATCGTTATCAACGCATCAAAAACACTTATTATCGAGACCTCGTTAATTTGACGCAGACGATGACTGAAAACGCAGGCGACCAAGACACAACACGGTTTGACCTCATAGCTGCTCGTGGCACTATTGCCAAATCAAATGACGGAAAGTTTTCCTACGAAGCAGGTTTTGATGTGAATGTTGAAACAGGCAATGGCTTGCGTATTGAAGGAAAAAACCAACACATCGGTGATTATGCCGCTTTTGCATCGGCAGAATGGAAAATTACTGAGGGGGTCACTTTGCGCCCAGGTTTGAGAGCGAGTTACAACACAAGTTACAATGCGCCATTGATTCCAAGTCTTCATGCCCGTTGGAAAATGGCGAACAATTGGACTGCAAGGGCATCGTGGGGTCGTGGTTTCCGCGCACCGAGTTTAAAAGAATTGTATTTCTATTTCGTTGATATTAACCACAATATTCAAGGCAATCAAAACCTAAAAGCAGAAAGCAGTGATAACTTCAACGCTGTTTTGAACTTCACTCAATGTGGTAAAAAAGACAATAAAAAAGTCTTCAAATTTGAAGCCAGCGGCTTCTACAACGACATCCGCAACCTCATTTCGTTGGCGATAATGGGGGGGGGCGAAAACGCTTTTACATACATCAATATTGATAAATTCAAGACAAAAGGTGGTCAATTCTTAGGAGAAATGACCACAAATAAGCTATATGTCGCCTTAGGCGGCGCATTGACAAGACGTGAAAACAAGTTTGATAACCAAACTTTAAGCGCAAATACATGGGAAGGACGCGCTATTGGCACTTGTAAAAATATCGCTCAATCGCAGATTGATTTTAATATTTGGTATAAATATTCAGGTAAACTACCAGGCTTTGTGAAAAATGAAAATGGTTCTGTGACACCTACTTTCATCGGTTCATATAGTCTTGCCGATGCAGGATTGAGCCGTCGTTTTTGGAAAAATAAAATCAACCTCGCTTTGGGTTGTCGCAACCTTTTTAATGTCCGCAATGTAGCAGCACAATTGGCTGGTGGCGCACATTCTTCGGGTGAAAATGTAGCAGCTTTGGCGACAGGTAGAAATTTTTTCACAAAAATTGAAATTAAACTATAAAAAAATTGTAAAATTTTGTTGGGAGGCTTATATTTGCCGCAGTTCATTTTTTCCGAATGCCTTCCTACATTCATACTTAAATGCGAATAAAGAATGTCGTTTCATAATTTAAGTATTAGTGTTTTGAAGGTTGGGCGGCAATTGGTAGAATTTTCTACCGTTGCCGCTTTTTTTTTGACCGTCATCACTATTACCTCAGTAGGGTGTATCAAAGAAGAAGAACCGGTTTCACCCACCAAATCAGGTAGCGTCATCACGCGCACAATCGAGATGACCCCTCAGTATCGCTATCAAGTTTTCTATAATTTGGAACAAGACAGCCTTATCAGCCGCAATCTCAAATGGGATTGGGACTTGTCTTTTGATGCCTCAGCCGAAGGGTCGGTTGTGCATGTCAATGCCGCAAAATTCATGTTTTCGTCGCAAATGCCTACGGAAGACTTCGCTTCTGTGCGTGATACACAAGGTTTTTTCAAAAAAAGGCGTTGGGAAGCCATCAATACATTGGATACTGTTACGTTTGGTTCTGTCAAAAACAATAATAAAGTGTATTGGATTGATAGAGGTTATGACGAAAATGGCGACCAAATGCCCTTTGTAAAAATTCAATTTGAGTCTGTTGACAATCAAAAATATCGTTTCAAAATTGCCCGAATCGGCAATTTAGATGCCCCCGAAGTTTATGAAATCCAGAAAGACCCCTCAGTAAATGAAGTCCATTTTTCATTGACAACCAATAAAAAAATCAATGTTGAGCCTATAAAAACGTCTTGGGATATTGAATTTACGCAATATATGTTCACTTTTTTCGACCCTTATACACCCTATATTGTTACAGGTGTATTGTTAAATTCCTATCAAACCACCGCAGCCGTTGATTCCACAACAGGTTTTGACAAAATTGACCGTGTTTTTGCTCAAAATATGAAACTAACAAACCAAATAGATGCCATTGGCTATACTTGGAAAGGGTTCAGCCTCAACACGCAAGCGTATAATATCAACAGCAGCTACACCTATATTATTAAGGACTCAAAAAGTCTTTACTACAAACTCCGTTTTATCGGCTTTTTCGATGCCGCTGGACGGCGGGGTTATCCAAAGTTTGAATTTCAAAAATTATAAATACCATCACTCGACTAATTTAATTTAATAATCAAAATTTTAACGTTTTTATGAAAAACATTACATTTACTGTTCTTTTTTCGATTTTAGCTCTAAGTTTTACTCAAGCCCAATCTGTCAGAAAAACGGTTTCAATGGGTCCGGGCTATGCTCAAAATGTTTGGTACAATCTTGAAACGGGTGTTGAAACCAAAGGCGCGGCAACAGGCTGGGATTTAGCGATTTCAGTGCGTGGTTTTGAAGCGGCTATTTTCACAAACCCTTTTGATACCCTTTTTCGTGCAGTCAATTCAATTGCCAATTTTGCAACGGTTACTGCTGCCGATACTTTACCAAAAACGGCTTCACGCCAACTATTTAACAGTGATACGACATGGACATTGGGTTCAATCAATGCCACAACTGCAGGTGTTTTTGACTACGGTTGGGGTGCTTACAATCAAGTAACGAATAGTGTCGTAGGGGATTCGGCTTATTTGATTAAGTTGTCAAACGGCACTTGGAAAAAACTTTATATCCAAAAATTGGAATTTGATACCTCATATTTCATCAAATATGCCAATTTAGACGGTACAAACGCACAAACAGTTGAAGTTAATAAGAAAAGTTATATCGGTAAAAACTTCGTGTATCTCAATCTCGCAACAAACGCTGTACTTGACCTCGAACCTAAATCAAGCGATTGGCATTTGGCATTTATGCGCTATCATTCGACTGCCATCAACCCTGCAACAGGCAAGGCAGAGCCTTTTGTGGTAGCGGGTGTTTTAAGTAACACGTTGCTTTCCATAACACGTGGTGTTCCTGGATATAGCGGTTCGTATGTTGCTAAAGTCAATGGTGCAGATACGACAAGCAACAATTTCAGCACGGCACAATTCAAGACATCAAATGGTATTATTGGTGGTGATTGGAAATATTATGACTATGCTAATTTCCGCTATGTCATGTCTGATACAACTAAATATTTCGTCAAAACACCGTCTGGAAAAGTTTATAAACTCATTTTCAAAGACTTTGGTGGTGCTGCCAATGGCAATTTTGTATTCACAAGTCAGTACATCATTGGCACTTCTGTTAAAGACCCAAATGATGGTGTGGCAGCTTTAGCCATCAATCCAAATCCTGCTACGGATGGTCAGATTCAAGTGGTGTATGATTTAGGAAAAAATATACAACAAGCTGATTTTCAATTGTTTGACCTTCATGGAAAGACAATTTTTACTAAAAAACTGCTTCGTACTGAGGGGGTACAAAATATGACGCTGCCCTATTTGGGATTGAACAGTGGCATTTATATTGCTCGTGTCAATGTTAATGGACATGCGATGATTCAAAAAATTGTTGTTCAATAACCAAATAAAATTCCGCTCTAACAAAATGAGGTCATTTTGGATATTATTCCGAGTGACCTTATTTTTTTAACAATAAGTGGTAAAGAAAATTTTAGATGAGTAACATTAAACCTATCATCAGTCATCCAAAATTGAAATACCGACCACTGAATACTGAGGGGTCATTTTTTTCTCTAACTTTGCAAAATTGGACGGGTTAAAACCCATTCTACGATTACGATTTAACGAACAAAACTGTTAATATGACTTTCAATCTGACCCGCGACCTGATATTTTTTGATGTTGAAACAACAGGACTCAACGTTTTACGCGATAGAATCCTACAAATTGCACTCATAAAATATCCAAAAAATGGCGGTGAGCCAAAGGAGTTGCAAATGCTCATCAATCCTGCTATGCCGATTGCACCTGATGCGATGGCGGTGCATGGTATTACACCTAAAGATTTGGCAAATAAACCGACGTTTCCACTGGTGGCAAAACAACTTTTTGATTTTATTGGCGACGCTGATTTATCGGGTTACAACGCTGCTCGTTTCGATATACCGATGTTGATGGAGGAATTTGCACGTGTGGGCATTGAATTTGACATGGACAAGAGACGTATCATTGACGTTCAACGCATTTTTTACAAAATGGAACCTCGTACTTTGAAGGCGGCTTTAAAGTTTTATTGTCAAAAAGACCTTGAAGATGCACATGATGCGATGGCTGATGTACGGGCAACAATTGACGTTTTTAAAGGACAATTGGCGTATTATGAAGGCAAAAACCTTTATAATGAAAACGATGAGCTAATAGAAGAGCCTATAAAAAACGACATGCAAGTGCTGCATGAATTCACAAATGATTTAAAATTAGTGGATGTAACCCAAAAAATGAAATACGATCATAATAATGTCATCGTTTTTAATTTTGGAAAATATCAAGGGCAACCCGTTGGAGAAGTTTTGACAAAAGACAAGCAATATTATCATTGGATTTTAGAAAAAGAATTTTCCGCACAAGTCAAACAAGTGGTTAAAAAATTGGTCAAAGAGTATGAAAATGAAAGAAAAAGTAAATAAAACACTAAAATTTGGTCAACATAGATTTAGTAAATTTTCAAAATTTACCAAATCTATATTTTTCCTTTGTCTGATAATATTTTTTCAAAATTGCCTTGAACCAACCGAAGGATGTCTCGATGTGAAGGCAACAAATTTTGATGTAACGGCTGGTAAAGATTGCGATAAGAGTTGTAGTTGCACATACCCGTCATTAATAATTTCTACCAATTATGTGAGTGGTACAAGTAATTTCAATTACAATACAACTTATAAAAATGACATAGGTGATTCATTTCGCATTGTTTCTGCTCAAATGTATCTATCTGACTTTCAATTAATTAACGATAAAAATCAATCCATAAGAACCTTAGACAGTGTGTCTTTAACTCGGGCAACTGATACGATTAAAGTATTGAATAACTACGCCTTAGTAGGTAAATCTGTTGGTTTTGATTTTACAATTGGGACTTTCAATAGTGCAGATAATTTTACAAAAATTAAATTTAGAGTCGGTTTAGACGATGTGGCTTTGAAGACCATTCCCTCAAAAATGCCAACCACGCACCCCCTCAGTACAAAGACCGATTCGATGTATATTTCAAGCCAAAGTCAATATATTTTCAACAAATTTGTCATTGCCAAAGGTGTCAATTTTATAGACACCTTGCGTCTGAATATCACAATGCCAAAAGATTTGGAATTTGTCAAAGCCTTGTCATTTCCGCTTGGGTTCAATGCCAGTATTCCTTTGACAATCAATTATTTACAGTTTTTTAAGGGCGTTAATTTTTCAGATGATGTAAACAAAATTAAAGAAAAAATCGTTGATAACACAAGTAGTGCTTTTTCAATTCAATAACTTCCAAAGCCTTTTTTTAATATGAAAAAATTGCTGTTGTTTTTATCACCTATATTATTTCTATCTTCAAAATGTAAACAAGACACTCCGCCCGTTCAACAAGGCGCTATGTCTATCAATTTCAAACCTAATTACAACGCTAAACCATTTGTTATCAACAAGATATACAATATTGATGGTAAGAATGTAAGGTTCACAAGATTGAGTTTTTTGTTGACGGAAACTTGCCCGAAAGTCTTTTCGTCTGAAGGTTCATGCGGCACAAACGCTTATTTGATAGACCTCACGACACTTGATGACTCAACGAAATCTGCAAAAGGTTTTACTCAGTCTTTGACAAATTTGGCAGAAGGCAATATGTCGGGTTTGCAAATGAGTTTGGGCGTTGCCAAAAACTTAAATGCTTCAAAACCAAAGGATTATGCGAGTTCTAATCCACTTTCTGATGGCGGTTTATATTGGGATGATTGGAAAAGTTATATATTTACAAAAATAGAAAGCTTGATGGACAAGGACGGCAACGGTACTTTTGAAACGGGTATCACGCTGCATACAGGCGGTGATGAGAGTTTCAGACAAATATGGTTTCCAAAGACCTTTACAGTAGATACCAAAGGTACATCAACACTCAATTTTGACCTCAATATCAATACTTTACTGAGGGGCATAGATTTGTCAACCGTTAACTCGACACATCAAACAGGAGATAAACCAACGATGTTGAAAATTATGAATAATTTGAAAGATGGGATTACTTTAAAATAGTTTTTGGGGATTTGTTATTTGTTAATGATTATCGGTCAATTAGTTATACAATGAAAAAATTTCTATTGGTCTTATTCGGTTTCTTATTTATCATCTCTTGTCGCCCTGACAAAGGAGATGGTTTAGGTGATATTCCTTATAATCCGACGACTTATGACTTGAAAATCCCTACACAATTCCCTCAAATGGATATTCCTGCCGATAACCCGATGACTACTGAGGGGGTCACTTTGGGGCGTTTTTTATTTTATGATAAACTGCTTTCTGCTAATGGCACGATGTCTTGTGCAAGCTGTCATTTATCTGCAATGAATTTTACAGATGGTAAGGCAGTAAGTACAGGGATTGACAATATTGGAGGCAAAAGAAGTTCGATGTCATTAGAAAACATCGGTTTTGTCAACAAAGGTTTGTTTTGGGATGGACGTGTGAAAACTTTGGAGGAACAAGCCCTTTTGCCAGTTGAAGACCCCATAGAATTGCATAATAAATGGACACAAGTCATTGAAAAACTAAAAGTTCATGCCGACTACCCTACCCGATTTCGCAAAGCTTTTGGTATCAAAGATGCCGCTGAAATTACAAAAGAATTGGCAGCCAAAGCGATGGCGCAATTTGAGCGTTCGCTCATCAGTGGCAATGCCAAAGTGGATAAGATTTTCAGACGAGAAGCCGAATTTACAAATGACGAATATTCAGGGTATTTGCTGTTTTTTAATGCGGCAGGTGCGCCCGATGCTCAATGTGGACATTGTCACACCACACCTTTCTATAATTCCAATGATTATTTCAACAATGGTTTAGACAGTGTATCTAACTTAATGAATTTCAAGGATTTAGGTCGCGGTGGGTTTACAAAAAAAGAATTGGACAATGGTAAATTCCGCGTGCCTACCCTTCGCAATATTGAATTATCAGCTCCTTATATGCACGATGGTCGTTTCAAAACGCTTGAAGAAGTCGTGGAACATTACGCTTCGGGCGGTCATTATGCCGACAATATTGACCCGTTTATTCCGCAAATCGCTCAAATTCGATTGTCGGATAAACAGAAGAAGCAAATCGTTTTGTTCCTAAAAACATTGACAGATACCAGTTTTACTCAAAATCCTGCTTTTCAAGACCCATTTAAATAATGGTGAATATTTTAATGGTCAATGGTAAATTTTTCGGATAAAAACAAAAAGGGTTGTAAATCAATGATTTACAACCCTTTTTGTTTTTTACCCCCTCAGTATTTCAAGAAATAATCAACACCGCGCATCGGCTTTTCATCTGGTCGAATAAAACGACGACGGGCTTCTGGCAACAACAAAATGACTTCTGAATAATAGTCTTCCACCAATTTTCGCTGTGCCAAAGGTTCATAAAACAACAATTCGTCAATCGCATCTACATCAAACTGCGTAATTCCTTTTTCTTCACAAAATTGTTTGATTGCCCACAACCAAAATACAGTCAAAGTTTCGTGATAACCACTTGATTCTGAATTGATTGTACCAATGGATTCATTGAAACGAATGATGCGTTTTTTCATTTCCGGAAACGCTTGTTCTTTATAAGTTAGTAGCATTTTCAAGCCCACGATGAGGTGGGCTTCGTGCGTCCATTCTGATTTTGGGAGAGTACCGTTTTCAAATTTTTGAACAAGCTGTTCTGCTTGTTCTATGGATATTGCGTAAGCCATAAAATACAAAATTTAACGATAATTCACATCTACATACTTAAAAATCGAAACAACCTCTTGTTCTGAAAAAGAAGGAAAAGCCATACATTCTGTCGGGTCATATTCTTTAAGAACCGCTTTCAAGGCTTTATTTTTCGTTGATTTTCTGTAAATTTTTGGATTTTGCAAGTACAAATACACCTGTTTTTCATCTTTAAAATAATTTCGCCAACCACCAAGTGGAGGTCCTGTTAAGCGGTCTTTCATATTTTTAGCATGGCATTGAGCGCAATTTGCTATAAAAAGTATTTTACCGTTTTTAGCTTCTTCTCCCCCAAAAGTAGGTAATGATGCATTGCCACAAACAAAGGTTGTTTCACCCAAATTAGGTGTTTGAAGTATTGGATAAATCATAAATAAAAAGACGATGAAACACAATAAGCCCGCCCAAAGAGCGACTTGCTTAGCGGCAAAAGCATAAGTTTTTTCCATGATTTTGATATTTTATGGTCATCCAATACCCCTCAGTATTTCAACGCTTTATATGTTCAATGCCTTCATATAAGTGTCCAAATCCTTATCCCCACGCCCCGACAAATTAACCACAACCACATCCTCTTTCTTCAAATCCATATACTTCAAAGCCGCAAACGCATGAGCCGATTCCAAAGCGGGAATAATCCCCTCAGTACGCGAGACAAAAGTGGCAAATTCTAAGGCTTCGGCATCTGTAATGCTGATAGCTTGTGCGCGACCTGTCATAATCAAATGGGCATGCATTGGTCCGATGCCAGGATAGTCCAAACCCGCAGAAATGGAGTGTGGTTCAACGATTTGACCATCATCAGTTTGCATCAAAATGGTGCGGCAACCGTGGATAACACCGCGTGTTCCCAAAACCGAAGTTGCAGCCGATTTGCCAGAGTGAACGCCTTCACCCGCTGCCTCCACAGCAATCAATTTTACTGAGGGGTTATCAATAAAGTGGTAAAAAGCACCTGCCGCATTCGAGCCGCCGCCGACACATGCCACGACATAATCAGGATTTGGCGAACCCGTTTTTTCCTTCAATTGCTTCATAATTTCTTCTGAAATAATGGATTGAAAGCGCGTCACCATATCGGGATATGGATGTGGGCCAATGGCTGAACCGATGATATAATGCGTATCTTCGGGGTTGTTAATCCAATCGCGAATCGCTTCATTTGTCGCATCTTTCAGAGTTTGACTGCCCGAAGTCGCAGGGCGCACCTCTGCACCCAACATTTTCATACGCGCCACATTCGGAGCTTGCCGTTTGATGTCCACCGCGCCCATATACACGATGCACTCGATGCCTTTCAAAGCGCAAACGGTTGCCGTAGCGACACCGTGTTGCCCTGCGCCTGTCTCTGCAATAATGCGTTTTTTGCCCAAACGTTGCGCCAGCAAAATCTGTCCGACGGTATTATTGACCTTGTGTGCGCCGGTGTGACACAAGTCTTCGCGCTTCAAATATATCTGCGCGCCGAAGTGTTGCGACAGCCTTTCTGCAAAATACAAAGGCGTTGGTCTGCCGACAAAATCGCGCAACAATTCATTGTATTCCTTTTTAAAACTCTTTGAATGGGTGATTTTCAAATAGTTTTTCCGCAATGTCTCAACATTGTGGTACAACATTTCGGGAATATATGCGCCGCCAAATTCGCCGTAATAGCCATTTTCGTCGGGTTGAGCTTGGCTTGTTTTTAATTTTGGTGCTTCTAATACGTCTGTCATTTTTATCTTTTTAATTAATTGATTCTCAATTTTTTAAATATTTTTCTACAAAACTTGGTTTTAGAGCATTTTTCATTTCTGAAAGTGGAATAAAAAAGTAATTGCAAGTCCAACCATGAACACCTGTTCCAACCATTGTCAAACCTTGATGAGTCATATAAGCATATCCCGTTGACTTTCTTTTAAAATAATCCACTTCAAATTCAGAATAATCTTTCTTGGCTTTTAGAATTATGTCTTTATAATTCGGTTTCAATATGTCTTTTTCTGTTAAGATAACTCCACTATCAACATCATAAATTTTCTCGTAAGTTGATAATTCAGGATAACCACTTCCTCCTCCTTGCCATTGCTTATATTGAATGACCAATAAGTTTTTATAATTCCATCGAATAGTCGCTGTTCTATCAATAAAAATACTTCCTACTAACCCTTCATCTTTTTCAGTTTTATTTTTAAATCTGTTAAAACTTCTTTGAGAGAAAATACAAGCTGAATCAAAATTTGAAAAAAAACGCTCAGGTATTTTTTTTCCATTTAGGTAATCCTCAATAATTAGCGATTCAAGTATGCTCAATTTTAAATTTAAAGTACTATCGAAATCAGCCCCACGAACACGAACTAACCGATTACCAACTGTTGTGTTTTTATATTTTTGAAATTTTTGATAAGACAAAATTTCCAATTTTGAAGAACCGTCAGTATAATCTTCATGTAAATCAAAAGAAGTAACCGACAAATCTTTATTATTTATACAATATCCTTTAAAACTTTGCAAATTATCACTAAATGAACCTTTTATTGATAGGGAAAGTGTGTCTTTTTCTAAATTTGCATTACTCGAATAAAACTCAACGTATCCTTGTAATTCTTTTTCAACCGTTCTATCGTTATATTCAGAGGTTGAGAACATTTCAACTTTTTCTTTTTTATTTTCTATATTTAATACTCCACTAAATTCAAATGAATGATAAAATTCATCCAGAATTAAAGTTAAATCCAATCGAGCAACTTTTCCTCCAAATTTGCCTACGTAATGCTTGTAGAATGGCTTTTTCAAAACTTTCTTTAAATCAGATTTAGGCAGTTTTTTTGCGATTGTTTTCCAAACTGAATCAATTTGTTCTTTTGAAAAATAATGAGTCGTATCTTCGTTTGCCTTTTCTAACTCGACAATTTTCAAAGAATCAAGTAAGCCTGTTGAATCTATTTTAGATTCTCTTTCAGATTTAATAACTTGTTTATCGTTATTTTTACAAGAAACCAAACATATCAAAAGCCCAAAAGTAAACATCCAGTTTTTCATATTCAATTGTTTTGAAAGGCAACCAGCCCCCTCAGTACATTTTTATTTTTCAATACGTTAAAACCATTTTGCTAAAAGGAAATGTCATTTTGCTAAAAGGAAATGTCACTTTGCTAAACGGATTTGTCACTTTTCCAAACGGATTTGTCACTTTTCCAAAAGGGTTTGTCACTTTTCCAAAAGGGTTTGTCACTTTTCCAAAAGGATTTGTCACTTTTCCAAAAGGATTTGTCACTTTTCCAAACAGATTTGCCACTTTTCCAAACAGATTTGCCACTTTTCCAAAAGGATTTGTCACTTTTCCAAAAGGATTTGTCGATTTTCCAAAAGGATTTGTCACTTTTCTAAAAGGATTTGTCACTTTTCCAAAAGGATTTGTCGCTTTTCTAAACGGATTTGTTGCTTTTCTAAATGGAAAAACTATGCACTTTCTCAATAAACCCACGCAATTTCTCAACATCCTTCAAAGCCGCTTCAACTTCAAATTTAGAATTTAAATCCAAACCATACAGTTGCGGCATCTCTTTTTCCAATTCTAAAACCGCTTCAACATCATGTTCCGTAATGCCGCCAGCTAATAAAAAAGGTGTGTCGCCTTGATATTTTTTCAAAATTGACCAATCAAATTTGATGCCTGCACCACCATAATTTGGGGTTTTGGTATCGAACAAAAAATAGTCAACCAAACCTTTGTAATCTTTTGTTTTGTTGAAATCAAAATCGTAATCAACTGAAAAAGCTTTGATGATTTCTACTTCAACATTGGGTTGAATTTTATGCTTTTTCCACATAAAAACAGCCAAATCGTGGACGTATAAGGGTGTTTCAGAACCATGCAATTGTACTGCATTTAGCTCATATTCAAGAATTTTATCTAAAACATAATCAATATCGGCATTGACAAAGACTCCCACGCGTGTTAAATCATCTGGACATGAGCGCAAGACTTCAATCGCATCGGTCACGAAACGGGGTGATTTATCATAAAATATAAAACCCATAAAATGAATGGGTAATGCGCCTATTGCTGTAATATTGGCGGCTTCGCGCATACCGCATACTTTAATTTTCATCTCTTATATCTTTTCTTTTTGACCACTGATTGGGC
>JANLQI010000254.1:0-6620 GCA_031367705.1 Saprospiraceae bacterium
TTTGCAAAAAAAAAGCAAAAACCTATTCATTTTCCGTCTACTATACCTTCTTTCAAAAAAGCCCGCAAAGCCTGCGGCGTATCAGTATTAATAAAATCAACACCCATTTTCGCTAAGACTTGCCACACCCCCTCAGTATCAGGTGTTGCCCAAAAGCGCACCTTTTTATTATGTGCATGAACGGCATCAACAACCACTTTCATTTTATCAAAAGTCTCTTGTGGTATGTCTTTTTGACCCAATTTGGCATAACTGCCAAAACTTTGACTCACCATACCTATGCGTTGCCATTGTTCAGGCGTATAATGTTCAGAAGGTCGCCCATCGAATAGAATGAAATCAGGATAAGACGACCATTTTTCAGGACGTGGACGATTGCCACTGATGATGAATTGAACTGGACTATTGGCTTTCAAGAAAACACGATGCCGCGATATTTGACGCACAACTTCATCTAAAGTCGAATCCGCTTGCGTTTTTATATCTATCAATAAAATCATTGGATAGGCTTTCTTCTTCATAACGGCTTCAGCTAAAGGCTTCAGATACAGCTCATCAAGGATTTTGGATGGATTAATTTCATCGGGTTCATGAGCAACTAAAAGGTTGTTGTTCACTAAATAAACATCGGCTTCGATTGAACCCATTCGAGCGTCAAAAGCCGTTTTTAAAGGGTGTTTTTGTTCATAATCATTGTGAGAATGGCCGCTTATGGTGTTTTGAGCCCAAAGGTTCACAATGGCAAATAACCCGATTATGACAGTGACAGCACTTCTCATTTGTTCTTTATTTTGGTAAAATTATCTTCGTTTAGAAATCTAAAAGTAATAACCCTTATGAAAGTTTCAAACTTTAGTAAGGGTTATTACTTTCTGCTACTTCACCCTGCCCGAATAACTAACGAATGAAATCTGCTTACTATCTGGTGACCATGAAGGTGTATTGATAGTGCCTTGCCCACCATATAGATAAGCGATTGTCTTAGGAAAACCGCCATTGAAAGGCATCAATTTAAGACTGACCGTTTTACCGCCTGGATGTTCTGACGGGTCAATATCATCAAGGAAAGAGATATAGGCAATCCATTTACCATCGGGCGAAACATGAGGAAACCAATTGTTATTTTGGTCAAAAGTCAATTGTTCTTGACCTGAACCATCTGTTTTCATGCGCCAAAGCTGCATTGTACCCGACATGCTACCATTGAAATAAATCCATTTGCCATCGGGCGAGCCTTCTGGACCGTCCACATGACCGAATTTATTGAATGTCAACTGCGTTTCAGCACCATTATCAATATTGGCTTTATAGACTTGATAGAGCGAATTTTTGTTCGTGTCTCGACGTGCGACATAATACACTTCCTTATTATTGGCAGCCCAACCATGCAAATATGAAGGTGTTTTTTTAGTCACGAGTTTGGGTTCGCCGCCAGTCAATGGCAATACATAGACAGTAGAGCCGCCGCCAAACATACCCTGCCGACCGCTACTGATACCGAGCATTTTGCCATCAAAAGAAATCACATGGTCGTTATTATTGCGTTGAACAGTGCCTGTATTGAGCTTCGTTGGTTCAGCGCTGCCATCAATCGGTATTGTCCAAATTGAACCTTTGCTGTTGAACAACAACTTTTTACCATCAGGCATCCAATTGGGTGCTTCAAAACGTGCTGGACTTTCATAAATAACTTTTCGATTGCCTGTAAAAACATCCAATGTTTCCAAACGGCTGCCAACCGAATCTGCGCCATTGAAGCTAAAAGTAGCGGATAACGGCTTGTCTATCCGCACATTCCAAATTCGAGCTTCTTCAATGACATCGGCATTGTGCGAACCGACGAATATGCCGACATACGGATTGTCGCCTATGTTTTCCATCGTTATCGGTGCGCCAAAAGACTGCAATGGTTCGCCCGGGTTTGCTATACGCATGGTATAAGTTTTCCCTTTGCGCTCAATCTGAATCGTTCTTGCTCTCTTTTTTGGAAAAAACACCTCGTCTTGCGGGTCGCGCATGTGTGCACCGCGCATGACTCGCCATTGCGCTGCGGTCAAACCATCGCCGTGCCACGTGGCGGTGAAATGTGCTGCATCGTCTTGGAGGTTTTCTCTGACCATCCAACCGTATTTTCTATGTGGGTCAGTTCCTGATTTTGGAAACTCAAAGTCGGCAGTGACTATGAAATCACCTTTAATACGGCTGGCGACGTAATGGAACTCATCGCGATTGAACCAAATATTGTAGCCCGAACCTTTCAAGGTGTATTCTTGTTTGGCGGCATCATAGGAGGAGCTACCCGCCAATTTGGGTTTGCCGACATCCACGGCTGTGTCAAAGACACCCACTTTAGGTGCTTGGGCAAAAGTAGTTTCTATCATAGAAAAGAGTAGTACAGCTAAGAACAAATATTTAAACTTCTTCATTTTGCAGCCTATTGATTTTTAAATGAAAATAGTTGTTACATGGACAATTATAGTGTTGATTATTGCTTTATAAATCGAACAAGAATAGTCATTTTTACTCAAAAATCAGGTGCTTTTGCCTAAAATTCTGCTTGTTTTCGATTAACAACGGATTGCACTTGTAATTTGAGTTTTGATTCCCAATGTTCATATTTCAAGTATCTTTAGGCAGATAATTTCTTTCATTTTTTTCAAAAAGGAGATAGTTTCGATAAAATACTGAGGGGATATTTCAAGCGTATGTGAAGGGGCTGGTAGAAAAACGACCACCAAATACTATCTCGACCGCAAACAAGGGACGGGTGACAATCATGGACAAACACCTATATTGTGGTACGCCTCGGCGTTTTTGAGGTAGATTTATCCTAAAACAAATTGAAAAGCCTTGAAAATCGAACGTTTTCAAGGCTTTTTGGTGTTTATACTGAGGGGGTGTTCCTTTGCTTTTATTTTACTTTTTCAACGACAACGGCAGTGCCATACGCCAAAACTTCGGTCAATCCAGCCATCACATCATTGGCATCATAGCGCATATTGATGATGGCATTACAACCCAATTCCCGACCGTGTTTTATCATTAATTGAAGGGCTTCTTCTCTCGCGTTCTCGCATAATTCGGTATAAATTTGGCTTTTGCCGCCAAAAAGGGTCATAAAACCCCCAGCTATATTGCCGATTATGCTTCTTGAACGGACGGTGATACCGCGCACTAAACCCAATTGTTTGGTAATTTTATAGCCTTCTAAAGCTGTGCTTGTTGTTATTAAAGTTAAGTCTGTCATTTTTTATTTTATTTTTTAAAGTTGTTATATGATTGTTTATTTAGGCTTTGATACTGAGGAGGGAATATTGGAAGTTAATGAAAGAAACATCCTATGCCAGCCGGTATTCATCGTTACAAATGAAAACTCAAGCCAGTCATAATTGCAAAGGAATTAAAACTCAAAGACGGTTTGACTTTTGATATTTGACCATTACTGGGGCTATTTATAATATATCCAGTCTCAAGTATCAAACCTAAATGTTCTGTAATTCGTGAATTTAGTGTTAAATTTAAAAAACCACCAATCACTGTATTCGGCAAATACAAATTCAGACCCTCTAAATTTAAGTAACTATTACTTGAAGATGACTGAAAAGTATTATAACCATTATGGAAACGATTAATGAAATTATTATATACGCCTAATCCTCCACCAACAGATATCCACTTAGATTTTCCGAGTTTAATTTGAGGGTTTATACTAAAATAGTATTGTTCTTGTTGATACCAACCAAAATAAGCAACTTGTGCATTATATGTTGGAGAGCCGTTTACACCCCCTAAATCTGTGTATTTGATGTCTATAAATCCCTTGAATGAACTGACACCTATTTCAGCACCTAAATAAAAGTTATTGTGAATCTTTCCTTCCCCAAAAATACTATAAATGGGGCGTATGTCAGTACGGCAATTATCCAACACATTTTCAGTCCATTGAAATTTAAATTTTGAAAAAAGTCCGCCTCCTTTCATACCAAAATTGATATTTTGGGCATTAATTGGGTTAAGATAAGTTAGTGTAATGAAGAATAAAATTATAAAATTTTTCATGCTTCGAAAGTTTAAATAAAAATAGGAGTTAATTGTTTTTCTAAATTTTAGGTTTTTTAATAAGAAAAAATCTTTAGCTTCTTTTATCAAATAAAGTACCTTGAATTTTTCTACTTTTTGAAAATGCATTAAATTTCCATAATCTCGCGCATGTATCGCACCCTTCTAACAACTCAAATCCAAAAATCGCATAAAGGAGTATTAAAATACAGATGTTCATCAAATATCTTTGCAAACCTAATCTAAAATAATCAAATTGCCCAATAAAAATATCAAAGATCATAATCTATTCGATGCCTTTATAAATGATTCCTACCCTTTAAATAGGTCGTCATCCCTTTCTTGAATTTCAATATGTCTTTAAACAGTACTTTGTCATTTGGTTTCTGCGGTTTATACTGAGGGGTACAAGTTTTTCAAACGTTTGCACTCAATTTCTGCACATAAAAAGCCATTTTGTCCTTATCTTGGTCACAAATTTGCAAATTAAATTTAAAATTAAAGAAAAAATGGATTTTACACAAAATGAAATAGCTCCTTTGGCGAGCATAGAAGATTGGGAAGCCGATGTATTGGTGCGCTATCCTGAACCCGATACAAAAGCGAAATCAAAAGAGGAATATCGGAATTACGACAGTCCGCAGCGTGACACCGTGCGGGAGTTTTACCGCCTCAATCATACCTATCAAACGTATGAATTTGTGCAAGAAAAACGCGCCAATTTCTTGAAATTTGACAAAAAAGAGATGCCTATTTGGGATGCTTTCGATTTTTTGAACTCCCTTGTAGATGATTCTGACCCAGATACGTCGCTTGACCAATGGCAACATTTGCTCCAAACGTCGGAAGCAATTCGGGCAGATGGTCATCCCGATTGGTTTGTACTGACGGGTCTTTTGCACGACATGGGTAAGGTTTTGTGCTTGTTCGGTGAGCCTCAATGGGCAGTTGTGGGCGACACATTCCCTGTGGGTTGCAAACATGCGGACAGCATCGTTTATCCAGAGTTTTTTGCTGCCAATCCAGATGCACACGACCCGCGTTTCAATACAACTTATGGCATTTATAAGCCGAATTGTGGCTTAAAAAACGTCACGATGTCTTGGGGACACGACGAATATTTGTACCAAATGGTTAAGGATTATATGCCCGAACCTGCGTTGTATATGATTCGTTACCACTCATTTTATTCACAACATCGGGAAGATGCTTATGCGCACCTCATGGACGACCACGACCGCGCAATGTTTGAATGGGTCAAAAAATTCAACCCTTATGATTTGTACTCTAAAGTACCTGTGCCACCTGATACAGAGGCTTTGAGACCTTACTATAAAGCTTTGTTAGAGAAGTATTTACCTGCGACTTTGAAGTTTTAAGGTTTTATTTAACACATAGCCACAGTCGTACACATAGCTTTTAAGTTTTAAAAATAAAAACTATGTGTACGACTGTGGCTATGTGTTTTTAACCTTTTTTCATCTTATCAAATACACTTTTTGATACTTTAAAAACCGTTCCATGCCGCAAGCCATTTGGCACAGACAGTTGCTCTGAAATATCTTCCCAAGTCTTCATATCTTTTGAACGAATCACGCCGTAGCGGTGGTCTCGGTATTTATCAAAATATACATACGTGTATTTGCCGATTTGTAACGGTGTCGGCCCTTCAGCCCAATATTTGCCTGTAATCGGTGGTGATACATCGGTTGGAAAACCTTTTGAGAGGTCTTTTGTGCTTGTGATGCGGATGTTTTTCTCTGGCGGATTGGGGTTTTCGTTTTTGATAAACATATAAAATCGCTTACCTTTTTTCAATATAGTGGCATCTATGCAGCTAAAACTTGGATTAAACCACAATTTTGTAGGCGTATATGTCTTAAAATCCTTAGTTGTCGTCGCATACATCCGATGATTCAAGCCTTTTTCTTTTTCAGAATCAGAGACATCGCTGTGCCTGTTCGGTATTGTTGTTGCCCAAAAAATGATGTATTCTTTTTGCTTTTTGTCATAAAACAATTCAGGCGCCCACGAGTTTTTGGCTTTCGGTTCATGCTCCATAACTGGAATCGCTTGTTGTTCTGACCAATTAATCAGGTCTTTTGAGGACGCATAACCAATTATTTTGTCATGCCAACCGCTTGTCCAAACCATGTGGAAAGTGCCGTCTTCGGCCTGAACAATACACGGGTCGCGCATCAATTTGTCGGGTCCTACTGAGGGGGTCAAAAAGGATTGCCCGTTCTTCAAAGAATCCCATTTCAAACCATCGTAACTGTAAGCGAAATGCAAACCGTCTTGACCGTTTTGAACGAAATAGGCGAATAAATACACGTCTTTTTGTGCGAAAACGTACACAGGTAGGCAAACAAGAAGAAAAAGTATCTGTTTTTTCATTTTTAGAAAGATAATTAGGCATAAATAGAAAGCATAAAAGTAGAGATTGGTTTGTGGAATATGTGCGCTTTCTTTTGTCCTTTTTGGTCAAACTATAAAATCAAAACAATCGTACCCGCAACAATCAACAATGCGCCAATCGCTGTTTTTAAGGTCAAGGCTTC
>JANLQI010000277.1:0-1525 GCA_031367705.1 Saprospiraceae bacterium
CGCAATGCGCTCGACCTTTTCCAAAAATATCCAAGACGCTTTGCATTGGCGCATTTCAAGGATTTGACCGAAGAAGGCAAACGGGAGACGGCTATTATCGGCGAAGGTGTTGTTGATTTCGAGGCGATTTTGAAAAATCTGAGCAAAGGTGGTATTCGTCAAATCATCGTTGAATTGGAAGATTATAAAAAATCACCGATGGACGATATTAAGGTTTCCTACAAGAACTTGCGTAAAATGCTTGATAAATTACAAAAATAATCTAAACAATAAAAAATGAATAGAAGAGACGCGATAAAAAAAGCCGCAGTCATGTTTGGCGGTTCGCTTTTGATGCCCGATGTTTTGAAAGCATGGACACATCCAATGATTGAAAATCCAAACTTTCGATTGACGGCATTACAAGACGCTTTGATAGCAGAAATTGCCGAAACAATAGTGCCTACAACGGATACACCAGGCGCAAAAGCTGCAGGCGTGCCTAATTTCATCAAAAAAATGTTGGCGGATTGTTATCGTCAACCTTTTAGCGACTATTTTATGAAGGAATTGGACGCTGTTGAAGCAGATACAAAAGCAAAATTCAGTATATCCTTCGTGGATGCATCTGTTGAGCAACGGACTGAAATTCTGAAAATGTACGAGAAAAAAGCGAAAACGGAAGCGGCTAAATTCAAAGAAGAAGCCCAATCATGGGATCGCAGTACACTCCCGAGTGAGCGTCCTTTCTTTGCAGCGATGAAAGACTTGACTGTAACAGGCTATTTCACATCGGAAATTGGTTGTACACAAGCTTTACGTTACGAAGCTGTTCCGATGAAGTATATCCCTGACTATCCGTACAAAAAAGGCGACAAAGCTTGGGCAACTTAAACAGCGAACTCTGATTTAGTAAATTTTAAAATTCGCTAAATCTCTAATATTCAATCACACGTTCATTCAATTCGTAAATTTAAAATTCAATAAAAAATGAAAAAGGTCTTATTTACTGTGGCTTTGGCAGCTATCTTTACAACTGCAAAATCACAAACAATTCCTGCTGATATCAATGCTTTATTGCAAAAAAACACGTGCTATACATGCCACAAGGCAGATAAAAAAATGGTGGGCCCAGCTTGGATTGATGTTGCAAAGAAAAAATACACTGCTAAACAATTTGCTGCACTCGTTGCTAAACCTGACCCAACACATTGGCCTGGATATGCACCTATGGCACCATTGCCTAACGTTCCAAAAGGGGATTTGTCAAAAATCCACGCTTGGGTTTCTACGTTGGCTAATTAAATTTCAAGATTACAAGACTACAAAATTCCATGAGTTGACCCCCTCAGTATGTTCATGGAGTTTTGGCGTTTTACAATTACAATAAAATCTAAACAATAATAATGGCGAATTTAAATACGGACGCAATAAAAAAGAGAACCTACGATGCCATTGTCATCGGCTCAGGTGTCAGTGGCGGTTTTGCTGCCAAAGAATTGACTGAAAAAGGCTTAAAAGTCCTTATGCTCGAACGAGGTAAGCC
>JANLQI010000293.1:0-5525 GCA_031367705.1 Saprospiraceae bacterium
CTGGTTTTCGCTGATTTTTTATGATAAAAAATCAGCGAAAACCAGTCGCATCAGTCCAATCAGTGGTCTAAAAAACCTAATACAAATGCAATGAAAAGAACATTCACCCTTTCCCTCCTCTGTCTAAGCGTTATCTCACAAGCGCAAACCGACACCACCAAACAACTGCCCGCCGCAGAAGTCACCGCCCAGCGTTTGAATGTCTTTTCAATCGGTCAAACGCAGTTGCAAAGCGACAGTTTGACCTTGAATTTGTATAAAAATCAACATTTATCCGATTATTTACAAGCAGAGACCCCCCTCAGTATAAGAACCTACGGAACGGGTTTGGCGAGTGTTGCAGTGCGCGGCATGGCAGCAAATCACACAGCGGTTTTATGGAATGGCATTAATATTCAAAACCCTTTGAATGGCTTGAACGATATGGCTTTGTTGGATGTCGGCTCGACGCAAAAGATTGATGTGAAGTTGGGCGGCAATTCAGCTTTGTTTGGGTCGGGTGCCATCGGTGGCGTGGTGTATTTGGACAATGAAAAGCCAAAAACACAAGGTTTTCATGGGCAAATCGGCTACGGTTTGGGCAGTTATGGCTTCCGAAACTTCCAAGCGGAGCTTGCAGTTACGAAAAAAAAGATAGGCGGCTCGTTGCGTTTCGCCCATCAAGCGGCTAAAAATGATTTTTTGTTTAGAAATACCGCTGAAATTGGACAACCATTGCAACGTGCCACACATGCCGCTTATGATTTGTTGAATATCAACGCCAATGTATTCGCTGAATTGACTTCAAAAGACTTTTTAAAGGTCAATTTTTGGCAAAGCCACAACGAAAGAGACATCACACCGACCATGACCGCCCGAAATGACAATGCCGTTTACAGCGATTCCGCCCGTCGAGGCGTGGCAGAATGGACGCATTTCTTTCAAAAGTCTTACTTAAAAGTACGTGGCGCGTTTGTGTTTGATAAAAATCATTACAATTCTGATGTGGTGCAGAACAGTCAAAACAATATCGGTTCTTACATCGGTGAAACGGAATGGAACTATGATTTTTCATCGAAACACACCCTTCGCGCAGGTTTCAACACCACTTTTGACCAATCGGAAAACAGTAATTATAACGACAATCATCAACGCACCCGCTTGGCTTTGTTTGTCAATGACGCGATAACAACAAAATTTATCACCTTAACCGCCAATATTCGTCAGGAATATCTCAACAAACTGCAACCCACCACTTTTTCATTCGGCTTTGAGAAAAAACTGTTTGAATCAGATAAGAGGCAACAGGCAACAGGCAACAGCGAGCCATCAGCAACCCCCCATTATCCATTATCAACTATCCATTATCAACTAATACTGAGGGGTTCGTTCTCTCGTAACTTTAATGTGCCGACCTTTAACGATTTATACTGGGCAGAATTGGGTAATGCGAATTTAGAGACAGAACAAGGGTGGTCAAAAGAAATTGGTATCAGCTACAAAAGTCACAGCGCAAAGCGTTCTTTTCAAGCGCATCTCACGGCGTTTGCGATTGACATGACCAACCGCATTGTGTGGCAACCGCAAACCGACGGACGGTGGCGACCGACGAATATCAACCGTTTTCTGTCTCGGGGTATTGAAACTTGGGCGCGTTTTCAAGGCACAATTCAAGCATTTTCCTACAAAATCAATGCACAATACCAATATGTACACGCCACAGATGGCAATGGCGGCGTGCAGTTGTTCGTGCCTGCTCACAATGGCGGTGTGAGTGCTTGGTTGTTGTATCGTCATGCTTATTTGGCTTGGTCGCAAACGGCTTCAAGTCGTCGGTTTGGTACTTCGGATAAGACGGCTTGGACAGATGCGTTTACTTTGGCTGATGCGACGTTGGGTTTTACCCCCTCAGTAAACAGAGGATTTATGGGTCGACTCGGTTTGAAAACCGAGCTACGGTTGCAGGTTTCTAATATCTTCAATACCGATTATCAAGTCATTCGTTTTTATCCGAATCCGAAGCGGATGGTTCGGTTGGGGTTGAGTTTGGGGTTTTAAAGAGGAAACAGAAAAGGCTGCCTTAGCAAAAGCAGCCTTCCGTATCATCCCCAAAATGATAAAATTCTTCTATTTAATATTCTCCAAACTGTTCAAAATGGCGATACCATCTTTTTCAGCTTGGTCGTCGCCATCTTCAAAGATGATGACGATGAAAAAATTGGTTGAATTTTTAGGATTAATCAATCCTGCAACCATGACTTGTATCCCGTCTTTAAAACCCAAGATGTATTCACCTTTGAAACCGTTGTAATCCAGTTCATAATGCTCATCTTTTAGTTCAAATTTCATTTCACGACCCAATTTGCGTGTCGCTTTGTTCATGTCTGCGAGCGTGACATCGCCATCATCGAAGACGTACATCATCAAGTCCATGCCGTCGCCTTTACATTCAAATTCGTTGTCGGTGTTTTTCACGACTTTGAAATCGTCGGGCAATTCGATAGACATTTTGTAGTAATCCCACTCAAAAGCTTTTTGTGCCGAAAGAGTTGAAACAGAAAAGAAACTCAAAAAAGTCACCCCAAGGGCGAGAACGATTGTCTTCATATTTAATATGATTAAAAAAAATTAAGAAATAATATTTGATTGAAAAGAATGAGAAAGCATACTTCGAGCCACAATGGTTTAGCAATGCGTAAAAATTGTGTTATTGCCAAATGTTTTTATACAATTTTAGGCTTTATGACGATTAATAACAAGCATTTTTAAAAAGTAGTTCAAGGTACAGTCATGCTTTTATAGTTGCAACGAAACAAGGTTTTATTTATACATAAAAGTAATCGGTAAGCGTGAAAGTACTATGAATGCTGTAAAAGTATAAGTCGATTTATTAAACTGAATCCAAGTTCCACGTCTCAAAAACCCACTCATTCATAGCCAGAAACTGCCATTTTGTAGTAATTGTAGAACAACAAAGCAGTTTTAAACGTTCATGGACTGTTGTTTAATACACATTAAAAGAAATCAACCACATTATTATGATTAAAAAGATTCCTCTAAGTCTCCTGTTTTCCTTATTTGTTAGTCTCCTGTTAGCTCAAGATAAATTTACAGTCAGTGGCTCTGTCAAAGACGCACGGACGGGCGAAGAACTCATCGGTGCCAGCATCCGATTGAAAGAAAAACCGTCGGTTGGTACGATTACAAACGAATACGGCTTTTTTTCTTTGACGCTCGACAAAGGCACTTACACTTTGCTGATTGATTTTATCGGCTACACACAAGTAGAAAAGGTCTTGATTTTGGATAAAAACCAAAAATTGGACGTTCCGATTAGCGAAACAGCGCGAGAATTAGATGCGGTCATCATTTCAGCGCGCAAAGCAGACGAAAATATCCGCACCGCACAAATGGGTGTTGAGCGCATTGACATCAAAGACGTGGCGAATATCCCCGTCCTTTTTGGTGAAAAAGATATTTTGAAAACGATACAGCTTTTGCCTGGCGTTAAGTCGGCTGGTGAAGGTCAAAGTGGGTTTTTCGTCCGTGGCGGTGCCGTTGACCAAAACTTGATATTGCTCGACGAAGCACCTGTTTACAATGCCAACCATCTTTTGGGCTTTTTCTCGACCTTCAACTCCGATGCGATTAAAGACGCAACGCTTTTGAAAGGCAATGCACCCCCTCAGTATGGCGGGCGTTTGTCGTCGGTTTTGGACATCAAGATGAATGAAGGCAATAATCAGAATTTTGGCGGCTCGGGCGGCATTGGTTTGATTTCTTCAAAGCTCAATCTCGAAGGACCGATTCAAAAGGACAAGTCATCTTTCCTCGTTACAGGTCGGCGCACGTATGCCGATTTGTTTTTGAAATTGTCACCTGACTCTACCATCAATAACAACACTTTATATTTCTATGACCTCAATGCGAAGGTCAATTACAAGCTGTCGCAAAATGACCGTTTGTTTTTGTCGGGTTATTTTGGACGTGATAAATTGGGTTTTGGCAGTCAATTTGGCATCAATTGGGGCAATACAACGGGCACAGCTCGTTGGAATCACGTTTGGAACGCCAAAACATTCTCCAATACCTCGCTTATTTACAGCAATTACGACTACCAAATAAAAATTGCCGCAGGTGAAACAGATTTTAAAATCACTTCACAAATTGAAGATTGGAATCTGAAACAAGAATTTCAATTTTTCCCAAATCCATCTAATTCATGGCGGTTTGGGGTCAATGTCATTCATCATACCGTAACGCCTGGCAACGTCACAAACGCCAGTACGGACGGCACAGGCATCAATATTGGCAATTTACAAAAGCGCAAATCGCTGGAATCCGCACTTTATGCAGGTAATGAGCAGGAATTGGGCGACAAATGGAGTCTGAACTACGGTTTGCGTCTTTCCGTTTTCAATGTTTTGGGCGGTAGCAACTACTATAATATTGATGCAAAAGGCAATATCTTAGACACCTTAAAGTACGCTTCGGGAGAGGTTGTTAAAACCTATTTGAACCTCGAACCACGTGTGTCTTTGTCGTATATTTTGAACCCCTCAGTATCGCTCAAAGCCGCTTATGCGCGGAACACTCAAAATATGCACTTATTGAGCAATTCGACGACATCAAGCCCCACAGACCGTTGGGTTTCGTCCAGTAATTTCATAAAACCAGAGATTGCAGACCAAGTGTCCATCGGTTATTTCCAGAATTTTTTAGACAATAAATACGAGTTTAGTGCCGAAACCTACTACAAAACCATGCAAAACCAAGTAGATTATCGTGATGGTGCTAATTTAAGAATCAACGATGTTGTCGAAACGGAGTTGTTGTTTGGCAAAGGACGGGCGTATGGCTTGGAATTGTTATTGAAAAAGAAATCAGGCAAGTTTACAGGTTGGATTGCCTACACTTTGGCTCGAACAGAACGCCAAATTGCGGGTGTAAACGGTGGCAATTGGTACGCAGCACGTCAAGACAAGACGCATGACATCGCAGTAGTTGGCATTTATCAACTAAATCCTAAATGGACATTTGCAGGAACATGGGTATATCAAACAGGCAATGCCGTAACGTTTCCAAGCGGAAAATACAATGTTGGCGACCAAATTTTGTGGTACTACACCGAGCGCAACGGCTACCGTATGCCCGCCTATCATCGCCTCGATTTGAGTGCAACTTGGCAATTGAAAAAGAGAAAATATTGGTCGTCTGAATTGGCATTTAGTATCTATAATGCTTATGGACGTGAAAATGCTTACACGATTGCTTTCAAAGAAAGTAAGACTGACCCAACGAAAACGGAAATAGAACAAACGTCTTTGTTTAAGTGGATACCGTCGGTGTCTTATAATTTTAAGTTTTAATTTTGACTTAATTACAAAAAAGTAGTATAGATAAACACTTGTCTCCATTGCCTCCATCTAATGAGTTTCAATTAATTAATCTACATTATTTGACAATATTTTTCCGTATTTAGTTAGAGGATTTTTCAAGCCAGTATAGTTTAATAAATCCTCAGAATGTTCATTGAACTGCGATAA
>JANLQI010000295.1:0-4715 GCA_031367705.1 Saprospiraceae bacterium
AGTTTTCGTGGTGTGAAAAGCAATATGGAACGTTGCTCATCTAATTTCCGTTTTTGACTGTCAATCCATCCAAAACAAAGTGCTTCCTCTACACTTTCATCGTATTTTACTGAGGGGGTGTCTGTTCCTTTTCGATACGACACTAAGAAAATGCCTGTTGATGTTTCGTGGTTTTCCAACAGCCATGTGCGCCACGTGGCTCTGTCGGGCGCATAAAATATAGGTATTTCATCTAATTTTGCCATTAAATATATTTTGGTCAACACATAGTCATATAGGATACATAGCTTTTTGTTCCTTACAGGATGACAAAGAAAAGCTATGTTTCCTATATGACTATGTGTTGAATTACATTGTTAAGACATCCAATTCGTCTTCGCCTCCGCATTCCACTTAGTCGTCGTCTTTTTTAATTTTGTCCAAAACTCGATGGAACTTTTACCTGTAATATCGCCCACACCAAACCTTGAATCGTTCCAACCTCCAAAAGAAAATGGCTCTCGTGGAACAGGCACACCGATATTCACACCGACCATACCCGCCGAAGCACGTTCCATAATATAACGAGCAAAACCACCATTTTGAGTAAAAACAGAAGCGGCATTGCCGTAAGGATTGGCATTTTCAATCGCCAAAGCCTCGTCTATGGAATTGGTGCGCATGATGCTGATGACGGGACCAAAAACCTCTTCTTTGGCAATCGCCATATCGGGTGTCACGTGGTCAATAACGGTTGTGCCAACATAAAAGCCGCCTTCTTTCCCTTCAACAACAGCATTTCGACCATCCACCAAAACCCTTGCGCCAGCAGCTTCAGCTTCATTAATGTAGCGTTCAATTCGTTCTTTCGCTTCGGGTGAAATGACGGCACCGAGGTTTTTACCCACTTGAATTTTACGGGCTTCTTCGCATAACAAAGCAATAATGTGGTCAACTGGACCGACAGCCAACATCGCAGAAGCCGCCATACACCGTTGTCCTGCACAACCCGCCATAGATGCAGCGACATTTGAAGCGGTCATAGCAGGGTGGGCATCAGGCAAAACAATGAGGTGATTTTTAGCTCCACCAAGAGCTAAACAGCGTTTTAAGTTAGAAGAAGCCCGTTTGTAAACGATTTTCGCCACTTTTGTAGAACCCACGAACGAAACGGCTTCTATGCCTTCGTGGTCACAAATTGCTTCCACAATATCACGGTCGCCATGAACGATATTTAAAACGCCATCGGGCAAACCTGCTTCTTTTAAAAGGGCTGCAAGACGCATCGTACTGAGGGGTACTTGTTCAGAGGGTTTGACAATCATCGTATTACCTAAAACGAGAGCGTTTGGAATTGTCCAATTCGGTACCATTGCAGGGAAATTGAACGGTACAATCGAAGCGACAACGCCCAAAGGAAAACGCTCGGTGCGACATTCAACGCCTTTGGAAACCTCCAATAATTCACCTTGCACGAGTTGTGGCATGGCGCAAGCGAATTCTGTTAGTTCTATGGATTTTTCAACTTCTGCACGAGCTTCGTCCAGCGTTTTACCATTTTCTTCATGTACAAGATATGTTAGTTCTTCAATATCACGCTCCAATAGCGTTTTATAGCGAAAAAACACTTGTACTCGGTCCTTGATTGGCATTTTTGACCAACCTTCAAAAGCGGCTTTTGCGGCAGCAACAGCAGCATCTAAATCATTGGCGTTTGACATCGGGACACGACTTAAAAGCGACCCGTCAGTAGGAGAGACGACATCAAGCCAACGGTGGCTTGTAGCCGCTTTTGTTTTGCCGCCGATGTAGTTGCCGAGTTCGGCGTATTTCATTGTTAGAGTTTCCATATTATCAGATTTTGATTTGAAAAGTTTTTACTTAATGGATAATGGATAGTTGATAATGGATAATTCAAAATGCTAAAAGCAGTTTGCCGTGCCAACATTTTCAGCCAACTCATTATATTATTTATCGCAACGTGAGAAGGATGCAGATTGATACTCTTTGAAGTAAAAATTTTACTCAAAGGGGAAGCAATATAGAATTTCATTTTGACAAAACAAAAAGTAAGGTACACACAATTAAGAATGTTTTGCCTAAAAGTTTTGTTGCAACAAATAGGGCTGCCAACGCTTTGAATTATCCATTATCAACTATCCATTATCCATTAGATAAATACATAAAAAAAGGGCTGCATCTTAGTTGATACAGCCCTTGAATACTTGTGATTATTAATTTGACTTTTTCTTTGTTTTGCGCTCTTTCATAGACTTTTGCTCGGTTGCTTCGGGATGACCTTCTCTTTGTTCATTTTCGGGTTTATTCATTTTGTCTTTATCACCGTGTTCTTTATGACCTTCGTGACCGTCATGGTTTTCGTTAACATCGTCTTGGTGTTTGGCTTTATCTTTGTTTTTACCCTTACCGCCTCTATTGGCTTCGTCATGACCTTTATTTTTACCATTACCACCTCTGTTAGCTTCGCCTTGACCTTTGTTTACATCCCCTTTGTGGTCGCCTTGACCTCTTTCATGACCCCAATCTGCATTGCCTTGACCTTTCGATTTGCCTTTATCTTCTATTTGAGTTGGTCTTTGTGTTTGACCTTTAGAAGGAATATTGGTTGTTGTGCTTGTAGTTGTCGGTTCTGCGACTTGTGCAAAAGTTGTTGTGGCAAAAAACAATGCCATGAATGTGAAAGAAATAACTGTTTTGATTTTCATTGTCGTTTAAATTTTAAGTGTAATAATTTTAATATTTGTGAATAATGAACTTTTGACGCAATTGAAAAGGCTTGTCACTTGTATTTGCTTCAAGGGCAATGCTTTTAACGAATATTTAAGGTTTTCAGCATTTTTGTTCAAAACCTAAAATTCAAAATGATACCTTTGATTTTATAATGTAAGGTAAACTGATATTGACCCCGACACTTAGCGAAAAAAGAAATTGTTGTAAAATAAAAGCACATTCTAAAATCATGAAAATCAAACTATTAACGCTGTTTATACTCATTTCAAGCACGCTTTCACAGGCTCAAAAAGTCATCAATTTATATGAGGGCAAACCACAAGGTTCAGAGTCATGGACTTGGGATGAAAGGGAAAGCACTCAAAACATGTTCAATACACATATCGTCTATAATGTCTCAAATCCAACAATAACGGCTTTTCTCCCTGCCCCCTCAGTAGCAAATGGGACGGCGGTCATTATTGCGCCTGGTGGTGCTTTTCATACATTGTCTATCGAAAGTGAAGGAACAGAAGTGGCTAAATGGTTGAATACTAAAGGTATAGCCGCTTTTGTCTTGAAATATCGGGTTGTCAGAAGCCTCACAGACGACCCAGTGAAAGAATTGATGGGCAAAATGACCGACTTTAAAAAATTAGATGAAGAGAATGATTCCGTTGTCGCTTTGGCGATGCACGATGGTTTGACAGCGATGCAATATGTTCGTTCTCATGCAAAAGAGATGAATATTGACCCAACACGTATCGGTTTTATGGGCTTTTCGGCTGGTGGCACTTTGACAATGTCTGTCGTTTACAACGCCACAGATGCCGACAGACCCAATTTTGTTGCACCTATTTATGCCTATAAAAAAGCCATCATCGGTTCAACACCCCCCTCAGTAAAAACGCCCATTTTTGTCTGTGCCGCAAGCGATGACCAATTGGGTTTAGCGCCGCACAGCACAGATATTTACAACGAATGGTTAGCCGCTAAACAACCTGCTGAATTGCATATTTTTGAAAAAGGCGGTCATGGTTTTGGCATGAGAAAGAATAATATTCCGACGGATAGGTGGATTGACCGTTTTGAAGAATGGCTGTTTTTACATGGTTTGGTTAAAGCCGTAACAACCCGAATTGACGACCGCGATGACTATTGGCGTAACTTCGATATGCGTAATCGGTCGGATTTCGGCTTTTTGAATCGTTATAAAGAAGAAAACAAAACATTACCTGTATTGACAAAAAGAGAAACCCGTGTCGTCTTTCTCGGCAACTCCATTACTGAGGGGTGGGTGAAAGCCGATTCTAATTTTTTTATAAACAATAACTATGTTGGACGTGGCATCAGTGGGCAAACGACACCGCAAATGTTGCTGCGTTTTCGCCAAGATGTTTTGGATTTAAAACCTAAAGTATTGGTTCTCAGCGCGGGCATCAATGATATTGCTGAAAATACAGGCCCATACGACGACAATTTTACAATCGGGAATATTGCATCAATGGTCGAAATTGCGAAAGCGAATAAAATAAAAGTCATCATTGCATCCATTCATCCTGCCTTCGAATTTCCTTGGCGGAAAACCATTCAAGATGTGCCAAACAAAGTAATTCGCCTCAATGAAAAATTGAAAGCGTATGCGGATAAAAACAAACTCGTATATCTCGATTACCACACCGTTATGAAAGACAGCCGCAATGGTTTGAGCAAAGAATTGGCAAGGGATGGTATTCATCCAACTTTATCAGGTTTTAAAATTATGGAGCCTTTGGCACAAGAGGCGATTGCAAAAGCGTTGAAAAAACGACGATAGTAAGGGCGAAGTGGTGTTAAAGCACTTCTACAACTTAATATTCTGCTATACTTGTCTCCATTGCCTCCATCTAATGAGTTTCAATTAATTAATCTACATTATTTGACAATATTTTTCCGTATTTAGTTAGAGGATTTTTCAAGCCAGTATAGTTTAATAAATCCTCAGAATGTTCATTGAACTGCGATAA
>JANLQI010000307.1:0-5899 GCA_031367705.1 Saprospiraceae bacterium
TGATTTTCACTGATTTTTCTTAGTCTCTTACAGAATGACAAAAGGAAAATCAGTGAAAATCAGTCGCATCAGTCCAATCAGTGGTCTAAATAAGACATGATAGATTTTAAAAACGGTGCAAAACTAAAACAAACGACAAAGGTAAAAAGATGATTTTACGCATTGTTTTTAAAAAAAATCTGTTTTTTCGATGATGAAACCCTAATTTTGCGCCTTCAAAAATAAATAATTGACAGATTGACTCGAAGTCACCCTGTCAATTAAGCTCAAAATCAGTGATTTATGAAAAAAAGAACAGAAATTGGTTCGATACTGAAGGGTCAAGTGACCCTCGATACACACGTAACGGTTATGGGTTGGGTACGCTCATTCCGCAATACGCAATTTATTGCCCTCAACGATGGCTCATCGCTTAACCCTTTGCAAATTGTTGTAAATCAAGATATTACAGATGCCGAAACCTTGAAACGCATAACGGTTGGCGCATCGGTTTGTATTGAAGGTCAATTGGTTGCCTCGCAAGGAAAAGGTCAAACAGTGGAAGTGATTGCAGAAAGCGTCGAAATTTTTGGCGATTGCGACCCCTCAGTATATCCACTTCAACCGAAGAAACACAGCCTTGAATTTTTGCGTGAAATCGCTCATTTGCGTCCACGCACCAATACGTTTAGTGCTGTTTTGCGCTTGCGCCACCATACAGCTTTTGCGATTCATAAGTTTTTTAATGACAAAGGCTTTTTCTATATGCACTCGCCCATCATTACCGCAAGTGATGCAGAAGGTGCGGGTGAGATGTTCCGCGTAACGACATTAGACCCTAAAAACCCGCCTGTTACTGAGGGGGGGGAAGTTGATTTTTCAAAGGATTTCTTTGGAAAAGCAGCCAATTTGACGGTTTCTGGACAACTTGAAGGCGAATTAGCAGCTATGGCTTTGTCTAAAATTTATACGTTTGGCCCAACGTTTAGGGCTGAAAACTCCAATACCTCACGCCATTTAGCCGAGTTTTGGATGATTGAACCCGAAGTGGCTTTTGCTGATTTGGAGGACAATATGGACTTGGGCGAAGCAATGTTGAAGTATTGTATTCAATATGCTTTGGACAACTGCCGCGAAGATTTGGAATTTTTGGCGACGCGTCTTTTTGATGAAGAAAAACAAAAACCACAAGCAGAACGCTCTGAAATGGGCTTGATAGAGAAGTTGGAATTTGTTTTAGCACAGCCTTTTGAGCGCCTGAACTATACCGATGCGGTTGATATTTTAGTCAATTCAAGCCACAACAAAAAAGGTAAATTCAAATTCCCAATTGCTTGGGGAACGGATTTACAGTCAGAACATGAGCGTTATTTGGTAGAAAAACACTTCAAAAAGCCTGTTATTCTCATCAATTATCCGAAAGAAATCAAGGCGTTTTATATGCGTCAAAATGACGACGGTAAAACGGTTGCCGCTATGGATATTCTTTTCCCGGGCATCGGTGAAATCATCGGTGGTTCGCAACGGGAAGAACGTTTGGAAAAATTGACGACACGTATGGCTGAAATGCACATTCCAGAAGCTGAAATGTATTGGTTTTTGGATACAAGACGTTATGGCACATGTCCACACGCAGGTTACGGCTTAGGCTTCGAGCGTTTGGTGCAATTCCTAAGTGGTATGGGCAATATTAGAGATGTGATACCGTTTCCACGTTACCCTGGTAGCGCGGAATTTTAATACCGCAAAAACGAGTAGCACTTTTGTTACTCGTTTTTTTTTCTAAAAAAAATGGAAATCAATAGATTGCGTCGTTTCTTTGTGGTGAAAAGAGCAAAAATACTGAGGGGTCTATAATTAACTGAAAATCAAAATTTTATGAAAAAAATAGCCGTTTTTACATCAGGTGGCGATGCGCCAGGCATGAACGCCAATATTCGTGCGGTCGTGCGTACAGCAGTATATTATGGTATGGAGGTTGTGGGCATCCGCAATGGTTATGAAGGCATGATTGATGGAGATATGTTTGAAATGACTTCAAAAGACGTTTCAAATATCCTACAACTCGGCGGCACGATACTCGGTACAGCGCGTTCTGCCCGATTTATGACCCTTGAAGGTCGCAATCAAGCCTACGCCAATTTGCAAAAATTCGGTATCGAAGGCATCGTTGCTTGTGGTGGCAATGGCACATTTACAGGGGCTTTGGTGTTTATGGGCGAACACCCTGACATCAAAATTGTCGGTACACCTGGCACGATTGACAACGATTTGTACGGTACGGACTACACAATCGGCTACGATACGGCGGTTAATACAGCCATGCACGCCATTGACAATATAAAAGATACCGCCAACTCTCATGGACGTATCTTTTTTGTTGAGGTCATGGGGCGTGATGCGGGTTTCATTGCGTTGCGTTCAGCCATTGCAACTGGTGCAGAAGCGGTGCTTGTTCCAGAGTCGTTTACAGACCTCAAAGCGTTGGTTAACACATTGAATACGAATTATGCGAACAAAAAACGAGCGAGTATTGTCATTGTTGCAGAAGGCGACGAAGCGGGCGATGCCTTTGAAGTTTTGAAACAAATCAAAGACAAATTGTTGTCAAAAGATATTCGCATTACGGTTTTGGGTCATGTGCAACGGGGCGGAAGCCCGACGGTAGGCGACCGTGTGCTGGCAAGCCGCTTAGGATTAGAAGCAGTTCGGGCTTTACGTGATGGTAAAGTCGGTTTTGCCATTGGTCAGATTGCCAATGAAATTTCTTACACACCTTTTGAAGAGTCTATTAAACATCATCAAACCATCAATCCTTCTTGGTTGGAAATGGTGGATATTTTGTCATAATCGTCATAAAAGCGGCGTTGATAAAAATCCAAAATTTCGTTTAATCCGTATTTTTATTTTTATCACAAACCATTGATAATCATGTTTTTATTTAAAAAAAATAATTTCCTTTTTTTCGTTGTATCCATATGCCTTTTGCAAAGTTGCGCTTCGCGTAAACCAACCATGGCATTTGATAAAAACAAAATTCCAGCTACCCCTCAGTATGCAGACCTTAAAAATTGGGCAGCACATCCCGACAAAAAAGACCGCGCGGATTTAGTACCTACGGGTACAAACTTGAAAGACGAACAAGCCACAGCAGACGTTGATGTCTTTTTTATTCATCCAACAACATACACCAATAAGCGCGGCAATGACCAGTGGAATGGCGATGTCAACGACAAAAAACTGAACGACAAAACAGATGAAGGCGCGATTGAATATCAAGCCAGTTTGTTCAATGGTTCGGCTCGGGTTTTTGCACCGCGCTATCGGCAAATGCATTTGTATGCTTTTTATACAAAAGACAAAGCTTCGGCTGACCAATCGTTTGAAGTCGCTTACGACGATGTACGTGCTGCCTTTGAATATTATTTGAAAAATTGGAACAATGGTCGTCCGATTATCATCGCTTCTCATTCGCAAGGAACAAAACACGCGGGACGACTGTTGAAAGAGTTTTTTGACGATAAACCCTTGAAAAATAGGCTTGTAGTCGCTTATATTGTTGGTTTGCCTGTGCCGAAAAACGCTTTTAAAACCATTCCTGTTTGTGATAATCCAAACCAAACGGGTTGTTTCTGCTCATGGCGTACGTTTGAAAAAGGCTATGAACCGAAGTTTCCGACAAGCGATGCCATCGCTGTCGTCAACCCCCTCAGTATGTCAACCGATAAAGACTATGTTTCTGCTGAAAAACACAAAGGCGGTGTTTTATTAGGTTTTAAAAAAACAGAAGTAGGGCTTAATGATGCCCAAATCCACAACGGTATTTTGTGGATTAGTAAGCCTTCGTTTAGAGGCAGTTGGTTGATTCGCAGCAAAAACTTCCATGCAGGTGACTACAATATTTTTTACATTAATATTCGAGAAGATATTAAAAGACGCGTGGGTTTGTTTTGGAAAAAATAATAGAAGTTGGGAAAGAAGGATAAAAGTTGTATAAAACGCTTAACTTTCATTTCTCAACGCTTAATGTTCTACTAATGACTGAAATTAAAGAAATAATAAAAAAAGACATCCGCCTACTCAATCAAGTAGAATTGGAGCTCGCTATCATCGCATTGGGCGAGAAAAAATTTCGCGCAGGGCAGATTTATGAATGGCTTTGGACAAAATCTGCTACGGATTTTGAGCAAATGACCAATTTATCTAAGGATTTACGTCAAAAATTGACTGATAATTTTATGATAAATGCCATAACTGAAGACAAGTTACAGCACTCCTTAGACGGTACTTTGAAGGGTCGTTATCGGTTGCATGACGGACATATGATTGAAGCCGTTTTGATTCCTGTGCCACGAGACAACCGTTTTACGGTCTGTGTTTCCACGCAAGTGGGCTGTTCTTTGACGTGTACATTTTGTGCAACTGGGCGTATGGGTCGTATCCGCAACCTCGACCCCGCCGAAATTTATGACCAATTTGCCATCGTCAACCGTCATTCCATTGAGACTTTTGGACACCCGTTGACCAATGTGGTTTATATGGGTATGGGAGAACCTTTGTTGAACTATGCCAATACCTTAAAAAGCGTTGCGCTGATTTCAGAAGGCTTGAACTTCTCACCCAAACGCATCACCGTTTCGACGGCAGGTATTGCTAAAATGATTCGGAAATTGGCAGATGACGATGTGCGTTTTAACCTCGCCATTTCGCTTCATGCGGCTGACGATGTGAAACGCAATGAAATCATGCCTATTAATGAAAGTAACAACCTCTTGGCACTTGTTGCGGCTTTGGATTATTTTTATAACAAAACACGAAATCGTATTACGTTTGAATACATAGCGTTTCAAAATTTCAATGACACGATTGAAGATGCTAAAAATTTGGTAAAAATCTGTAAACGTATTCCTGCCCGCGTCAATATCATCGAATACAATCCGATTGACAATGCGCCTTTTTTGAAATCTGCGGAAGATAATATTGACCGTTTTGCCCGTTATTTGAGTGATAATGGTGTCACTGTAACGGTGCGCAAGTCGCGCGGAAAGGATATAGATGCCGCCTGTGGGCAGTTGGCAAACAAAGAATGATAAGTGAAAAATGAAAAGTGAAAAGTGAAAAGTGAAAAGTGAAAAATGCCAAACATGGATAACTCTACGTTTGGCATTTTTCATTTTTCGCTTTTCACTTATTAAGCTTCTTCCATAATTACCTCGTCTTCGCCTTGTTTGTAGCGCGCAGAGCGTGATTTCAAAGGATTCGCGGTCATTTCGGCATAAAAAGCTCTATTTTTTGCAATATCAATGGCAAGGAAAAGGGCTTTTCGGAAGCTCGAAGGGTCTGCTTCATTTTTTCCAGCAATGTCAAATGCTGTTCCATGGTCAGGTGAAGTGCGAATACCCGTCAGACCCGCTGTAAAATTAACGCCATCGCCAAACGACAAGGCTTTGAACGCCACCAAACCTTGGTCGTGATACATCGCTAAAATACCGTCGAATTTTTTATGCTGACCCGAACCGAAAAAACCATCGGCTGGATACGGACCAAAAGCCATGATACCATGTTCTTTTGCCATATCAATAGCTGGGCGAATAATTTCTTCTTCTTCCGAACCAATTGCACCTTCATCGCCAGCGTGAGGATTGAGCGCAAGAACAGCTATTGTTGGGCGTTCCATATTGAAATCAACACGTAACGTATCGTTTAAAATGTTCAATTTAGTTACAATCTTATCCCGCGTCACATTTTCAGCCACTTTACTGAGGGGTAGGTGATTCGTCACCAAACCGACACGTAGCCCGTCGTTGACCATCAACATCAGGCTTTCTGTTGCGCCAAATTGTTCAGTGATGTATTCGGTGTGTCCGATGTGCGTAAAACCAGCCATTTGCATGGCTTTTTTGTTGATGGGTGCTGTCAC
>JANLQI010000320.1:0-3569 GCA_031367705.1 Saprospiraceae bacterium
GCAACTGGATTCAACGTCAAGGTTAAGAAAGAATAGACATTTTCGCTCTATTTTAGGTGGGTGTTGCGTGGCACAATTTGGACTGACGGACGTGGCACAATTTGGATTGACGAGGGTGGCACAACTTCACTGATTTATCCATTAGGTAGTTTTTTGGCGTTTCTTTATGGTATTGTTCTCTTATAGCCTGTTCATTTTCAGACCAATCTATGAGTTTTTTTAGCCTAATAAGTCCTCCTAAAGGCATATAACCTGATAACTTGCTGAAACCTGAATACAAACCTTCTAAATATTGTGATTTATCATAAATATGAAAATTAGCTTTAATGATGAAATTGATATGGACATCTTTATGGTTAAATTCTAACAACAAGATTTTGAATTCATCATAAAACTTCTCATTTAGTACCCCCTCAGTACTTTTTGTTCTAAAGGACTTATATTTTATTTTACAATCGGGTGTTATCATCAAAATCATTTCACTGATTTCATTGTCCGTTGAGCGTAAAAAGAAAGCTCGGTACAAACCACAATATCGAAAAATATTTTCTTGCTCCTCACTTAAGGCTTCCAATGCTTCAACTATATAAGTTGACTCGCTCAATGTAATTGTAATTCTAAAATTATCGCAAGTGTTTTCGATAATGCTTTCAACCTCCTTTATACGGGCTGTCTCATCATTTTTATTTCGAGATAGTGTTGACGCTTTAATACCAATTCGTTCTGCCCATTGCCCCGATGTATGAACAAGTTTGTTGTTTATCAGGTACTCTCCCAATATATTTATCTTTTTCACTTTACTTTCTAAGGTCTCACCAGCATAATTATTTGCATTATTTGAAGAAAAATTTGATTTCGCCATATCCCAGATTCACCATTTTATTGTTTGTTAATATTTGTAATTTACGTTGTAAATTTATGAAATGTGTTTGAGTAAAGTCAAATAATGGGAAATTTTATTTGTTATAGCGTTTTTTTTTCTTCACAAAAGCCAAAACATACATTCCTTTTTGTCAGAATATTACATGTTGGAAACATATTTAGTTTACTTTTCATTGATTGACAACTGATTACACCTTTGGTATCTTTGTAAAAAAGAGAATTCTTACCCGCCTATTCAACCTTATTTTTAAACATTTAAACATTTTTTAAGATGAAAAAAGTAAATGAATTAATCGAATCTCAAGCGGAGGCTTACAAAAACCAAAGCATTTTGTACGCCACAGAGTCCAACAAGCTTGTTGCTCAAATCAAAGGTCAAAATGCCCGTTCTGAAAGATTGAAAAGTATTAAGCGTAAATGGGATGATCAAATCCATTTACCCATCGCTTTTCTCTTTAGTCTGGGTTGGGTCATTTTGGTCGGCTGTAACTATATTCTGTTATCAGATGTGTTTGAGGTTGAATTCCCAAACTTTAACAGAATACCATCTGTGGTTTCAATCATTATTAGTATGGGCATTGGTGAACTACTCAGCTGGTCTCGCAGTGACTTATTTCAAGTGAAACTTGATAAAGCACTCGAAAACAACAGTGCCAGACGCATTGAATCAGAAATCGAAGCGGACATGAAAAAGAAAGCTAAAAACAATACTCAAATGGGTGTTGCCCTGCTTTTTGCTTTTTGTATTGCCATTTTTTATGTCACAATTCATCGTCCAAATGGTGAGATAGAGTTGAACATGACATCACTCTATCCTTGTTTTATTACTTTTTTGGAGTGCATTACTTCCATGTTTGTACTGTATGTTTTCAATCGCCTTGTTTTGGGTTATACAATTAGGCGTTTGAATCGGTGCAAACAAAAACTGATGAACAGCTGTATCGAGGCTACTAATCGGGCTAATGCCTATTATGAGCAGTCAAAAAAGCTGTTAGATTCAGGTTTTCCGAAGGAAGTTTTGATTGCCGTTTACAGGAGTCAAAATAAAACGGCTGGCTCTGATAACTACCTTGACTTAACAGATGCTTCGGAGTTTGACCAAGTCACTAATCAAATGGCTGTTGTTTAATTATCGTTCCTTTATTTTCTAATCAATTAAAATAATATATTTCTTATGAAAAATTTAATCCTTATTTCAATAGCCGCCTTTTCTTTTTGTTTTTGCTCAGATAAAGCAACTGAAATTGCCAAAATAAGAAGAAACCCGCATCAATACACAGCGAATAACTGCGTCAGCGTTTGCGGTACCGTCACTTTTACGTCTTATTTTGAAAATAATAATTTTATTATTCTCAAAGACCATACAGACCAAGTCAAAGTATTTAGCAAGAATCACTACAATTTACATGAGTCCGTTTGTATCCATGGTCATGCTAAACCATTATTGGGTATGGCTTTTTTACCTTCTATGATGGACAACAACTGGCTCATCTTTGTAGATGATAACTAATAGGTAACTTGGTTTAATTTTTTTCGGTAAGAATCCTCTTTTTTTGGGCGTTGGCAAGTTTCTCTAACTTGTCAACGCTCATTTTTTTATTAAATAACGGATGTTACGCATCCGCACCTATGGCGCATCTTGTGCGGAACAGAAGTAAATCATTGATTCTGAATAAGCTATAAAACCTTTGCCTTTTGCTTATTGCATTTTGCCTACTTTTTGAAAAATAAACACATTGATTATCTTATTTTTAAAAAATAATTTGTCAAAATCCAAGAATACATTAAACGAATACCCCCCTCAGTATAATTGGTGTTTTTGCGCGGATAAACCTCTTTCAAATTATCCCATATAGTTGGGACTATGGTGTTTTTATTTACTATCTTTGTTTTTGAGCTTGCAATGTATTGACTATCAATGTCTTATCGGAGCGGAGAATCGCTATTTTTCACCTAAAAAACCCTTGTTTATGTTGTTTTTAAACAAAATCACAAGCCTTTTACGCTATTTTGGGCGGAGAAAATTCCTTTACAGCGCATTGATTGTCAATCTTTTAACTCAAAAAGTAGGGTTACGGAAGCCCTTTAGGTAAAAGGGTGATTGTAACTTGATATTTAATAATTTAAGCATTTGACGGGCGATTGTTACGGAAGCCCTTTAGGTAAAAGGGTGATTGTAACACGGGCGATTCACTCTAAAAGCGTCGCTCGATTCTCGTTACGGAAGCCCTTTAGGTAAAAGGGTGATTGTAACCAATGGAATATGACGAACAATCGCATTGGCGCAAGCGTTACGGAAGCCCTTTAGGTAAAAGGGTGATTGTAACATATCTTGACCGCGATAACGCTCAGTCGTTTCACGTTACGGAAGCCCTTTAGGTAAAAGGGTGATTGTAACTTAAATCGAGCACTTCCTTTTCTGCTACTGTATCTCGTTAAGGAAGCCCTTTAGGTAAAAGGGTGATTGTAACATTTTCCATTCTCAGCCTCCACACCTCCACTAAAAGGTTACGGAAGCCCTTTAGGTAAAAGGGTGATTGTAACCCTACAAAATCAGTTGCCTTGCTGTTTACCTTTTTTGTTACGGAAGCCCTTTAGGTAAAAGGGTGATTGTAACTTTTTCCTAAAATAACAACCTCGAAACCAGTCGTGTTACGGAAGCCCTTTAGGTAAAAGGGTGATTGTAA
>JANLQI010000324.1:0-25472 GCA_031367705.1 Saprospiraceae bacterium
GCAACTGGATTCAACGTCAAGGTTAAGAAAGAATAGACATTTTCGCTCTATTTTAGGTGGGTGTTGCGTGGCACAATTTGGACTGACGGACGTGGCACAATTTGGATTGACGAGGGTGGCACAACTTCACTGATTTATCCAGTTTAATACCCAGTTCAATTGTACGATGACCGCTTTTGACGCATTCCAATTATGAAGATGGATTGAAACTTTGCAGAGGCTTTACGTTCAGGTTATGCCAAAATACTTTTGACGCATTCCAATTATGAAGATGGATTGAAACTCCTAATCTCCCATATAACATATAAAATAACATACCTTTTGACGCATTCCAATTATGAAGATGGATTGAAACAAACGGCTATCTAAAGCATAGTTTTCGTTTTCTAAACTTTTGACGCATTCCAATTATGAAGATGGATTGAAACCAACAGCTTCCGCCATTGGGTAATAGATAGCGTTGCCTTTTGACGCATTCCAATTATGAAGATGGATTGAAACTCTTTTCATTTTTCACTTTTCACTCAAAAAGTAGTTACTTTTGACGCATTCCAATTATGAAGATGGATTGAAACATGATGGAATCATCTTCAAGTACAAACGGTAAGTATCTTTTGACGCATTCCAATTATGAAGATGGATTGAAACGTTGTAAATCGTCGGGTTCTTTATTTGCGCCTAAAGGCTTTTGACGCATTCCAATTATGAAGATGGATTGAAACTTTTAAGCCTTGCAAATAGTCAAGCCTTGCAAGTTACTTTTGACGCATTCCAATTATGAAGATGGATTGAAACCCGATAAAAGGCTGGTAGGACTTTCTTTTTCGCTGCTTTTGACGCATTCCAATTATGAAGATGGATTGAAACACAGTCATAAAGGTAGTTGAAAGCAAGTTGCCTTCAACTTTTGACGCATTCCAATTATGAAGATGGATTGAAACAATATAACAGGCGTTTTGCAAAACGTGTCAGTAGCACTTTTGACGCATTCCAATTATGAAGATGGATTGAAACGCAATGCTGTCCATTGTTTGTGGAACGATTCCAATAACCGTTTGGTCGAGGAGAATCTTCTAAAATACTTAAAACTTTTTCGAAGGACAGCCCACATTGCACTTCGTATTGTTGGATGAAAAACGGTAGCGAACTGACATTTCCAAAGCACCCCGACCGCGCGATGCAATGGCTAACATGGACGTATTGATATCATAAGAAAACCCAATGCCTATACTTTCATGGTCATAACCCCCTGAAATGATGAACGCATCTATCCCTTTATAGGCACTGCGAATATGACCACCGACACGTATATGATTGATGTCACGTCGGCTACCGCCTAATCTGTAATTAAGGTCAAAACCTGTATTGATTTGCCAAATATTGCCTTGAATAGATGCCAATAAGTCGGGCGACAAGCCTATACGAGCATTTCTAAATTCAATTTCACCTCCTAATTGTAACACATAACGGCTGGATAAATACGGCAGCATCGGGTCATTGATAAATGAGCGAGACGGCTTTGTGATGTGGTGCATCGAAAAACCAAGATACATCGCATTGAAGCGATAAATATCAAAAAGTTTAAACAACATAACGCCTACTGAGGGGTCAAAATCCGTTTGTTGATTTTTACCATTGGCTAAAAATTGGGGTTCGTTGACAGGTAAAGCAGGATTAAATACACCTTTTACAATTTGCTCACCCCAACGTGCATCGCTATAATCCAATCGTTGATTCGTAATATTCAAAGATGTTCCTGCGACCAATGATAACTCGCTTCTATTTGTTTTTTGTAGCAGGACTTGATAAGAAACGGCGGGTGAAATTTGGATGTTTTTAAAATGCAAAGCACTCACCTCGTCTGCCAAAATATACCCACCAACACTGAAAAAGTTGTCTTTTTTGCAATCGGCATTTATTTTACTATCAAAACTCACAAAGGCTGTTTTATACTTTTGGGCTGCCAAAACCTTGTCCCATTGTTCCCGATACGAGGTTATTAAGCGGCTATTACCTATGAAAACACCTGTTGTTGCAGGATTGATATACTGAGGGGCATTTTCATAATGCGAAAAATGGTTGTCCTGTGCCGACACGTTTGAGGCAAATAGGGCGAGACTAAGTATTATGATTTTGTGGTGTATCATGCCTATCGGTTTTAGATTTTTTAATCGTTTTTTCGTCCTATACTGAGGGGGTCATCGAACAATCGTAATGTCGCCTTTATATTGTTGTATCACCTTATCCAAAAACAAAACCTCCATACTGTATGTAAATGTCTGCGGCAGCAAGTGTTCTCCTTTGAAAGTACCGTCCCAGCCTTCTTCGGTGCGATTGGGTTTAAAGTTTTTGTTTTCAAAAATCAGATTGCCTAAACGGTCAAATACACGGAGGAAATTTATCTGTAAAACATCACCACTTGTTGACGGGAAAAAAATGTCATTTACCTTGTCGTTATTGGGCGAAAAAACATTGGGTAAACCGATGTCTCGTTTGGCGATGACTTTGATTTCAAAAGAATCAGAAGCCATACAAGTGAGAGAATCTGTTGCAGAAACCGTAAAAACCGTTGTTTCCAAAGGAAAAATGATGGTTTGAATAACATTCGGTGTGCGAATACCGCGTTCAACGGGTTGCCACGATATTTGTGTTGGTTTATAATTAGCCGTAATGCGACGACTTGCACTGTCACCTAAAAAAAGCGTTTCATCACCACCCGCACTGATAACAAATGGGTCACGACCTGGTACAAACATATTGATACTCGCCCAACAACCGATGGAATCACGCACAAAAAAAGCATAGTTGCGCTTACCCAATAAATTGTCAAAAAACAAACGATTTTGTAGTGTTGTAGTATCGTTTTTTGAAAAACGATAGCCACTTGCGCCACCTGTCGCATTGAGCGCAACGGCACTTTTACCGTTGCCACAGCTGTCCCAAAAAACCGTTGCCGTCACTTGTAATGGCGATTGGACGATAACTCGTCCGCTGTCTATGATTGTGCAACCTGTGGTGGCGTTTATGGCTTCAAATTTCACCCAAAAACTACCCGCTTGAGGAAACAGCAAAATGGGATTACGGGTCGAATCACTCAAATTTAATGCCTCAACCCATACCCGTCCGAGTGTGCCGTTGAGGATATTAGGCTTGATGCGAATGAGGTTTTCACGACAACGTTCAGGTTTTTCATACGTCAAACCATTTGTTTTGGGCGTTGCTAAAACGGTAATCGAGTCTATAATATCGTCAAACCCACCGCAAGGATGAAAGACACGGAATCGCACACGAAAGACACCCACAGAATCATAAGTCTTTGATACTGAGGGGACGTTACTGGTTGTGCCATCGCCAAAGTCCCATAATTGCCCAGCAGAATAAGGTGTTAAACTCCTGAAATTGACGGTAAATGGTTGACAACTGACGCGGCGATTGAAACTAAAACGGGCTTTGATACTGAGGGGGTACACCCACACTCGAAACGCTGTTGTATCGCTGCCACAATCACCTGCGACGATGAGTTGAACATTGACAATGCGGAGTGTATCGGTGTTGTTTTCAAAACGTTGGTCTGGCGGTAAATTCGTTGTAAAAGATTGATTATCAATACGCCACGTTTGTCGTGTCAAATGCCCACACGACGCATTGACAAACCGCACAAGGTTATTTGCACAGACCGTATCTGCCCCTTGAACAGCTCCAAATGCTTTGATTTTAGGTAAAACAGTCAGATTGTTTTCAAACACAACAGCAGGGCAAACGCCTGTTGTAGCGGTCAATTGGAGTTTATAAATCGAATCCGAACAACCAATGTTCGACATACTGAGGGGGGGTATTTTCGTTTGCGAAGACGATTGATTTCTGAAAACCCAGGCATACGTTGTTGTGGCATCGTTGCGGGTTGTATCATGTGCAACCGTTGCATTTTGCCCATGACAAATAGGGTTTGGTGATACCGAAAACATCGGTTTTGGTGCATATTTGACTACAATATCACGCTGAACGGTATCTAAACAACCAAACGCATTGCGGATTTCGAGGGCGAGCCGCATCGTTCCTGCATGTCGGAAAGTATAGTCAAAAGGCTGCGTTGTGCTTTTCAAAGAGTCATTGACAAAAATGCGAAAACTCAAACCTGAGGCTGGTTGCGCTGCGCCAAAAGAAACGGGAATGCCAACGCAAGCCGCTGTCGGTGCATTCAAATTGGTCGTTGAAATACTGTTGATGGTCACTTGCAAAGAGTCATAACTAACACATAAAGTATCGGTGACAACATAAAAAACCTTTGCGGAAGGTGGAAATAGGGATGGGTCAATTTGAGTAATGGTTTGACCCGAAAAAGGGTTATTTAACTTAAAAACGCCGCCTGAAGGTTGTCCATTGGGCAAATTAAAAGGCACAACTTGGCGGGTATTGCACAACACAATGTCACGTCCTGCGTCAATATTTGCCAAACCACCGACTTTAACGGTGATGTTTTGGCTGTTGGCACATTCGCCTACACCATCTGAGAAGGTCAAAGTATGCGTACCAACACCCGCTACTGAGGGGTCGAACACAATGCCCGAAAGTCCTGCCGAAGGCGTTGTCCATTTGCCCGTTCCTGCCGAAGAAGTCGCTCTTAGCGTGATTTTTCCCGCTTGCCGACAAATAACCGTATCCCGCGACGACATTTGGATAGCCACAACACCCGTTACATTGAAACTTATGCGCTGTGTATCGCTGCCGCAAAGATTGGTCAAAGCGGCTACAACTGCATGAGGCGTTGGGCTGACCGTCGCTTGAACGCCTGCATTTGGGTCAAAAACAACGCCATCAAATGTATAATTTGCCCCAACAACAATAGGGTTAGGTTTGTAGAGAAACGGTTGGCATTTATTGGCTTGAACATTCAGAGACAAGCGGGCCGCCGCTAAAACAGTTATCGTTCGGCTCGCTTCGCGGCGACAAACCCCTACCCCACGCCCATAAATAAGCGGAAAAGTGCCTGCTACTGAGGGGTTAAAAAACAGGCTGTCACCACGCTTGATGATGTAGGTTGACGGTGTGATATTGCCACCGATGGGTATGACATCAAGGAATATTTGACCACTATTCAAGCAAATCGTCGTATCAGCCGTTGGTTTTTGGAAAAAAACAGATGCCGCTTCATAGACATCAAAACTATCTCTTTTTGTCTGCGAACCGCAGGTGTTTTGCAAACGTGCTTCAACGATATAACTCATATTTTGACTAAGCGCAAAACCCGTGTTTGGGTCAAATGAAGTGCCATTTATCGTATAAGTTGCCCCTGCAACAATAGGATTTGGCTTATACTGAAACGGTAAACATTCGTCTGTTTGGGCATTCAGGGTTAATTGAACGGCATTTTCAACCTTAATTGTTCGACTCGCTTCACGGCGACAAGCACCCACACCCCGCCCATAAATAAGCGGAAAAGTACCCGCTACTGAGGGGTTAAAAAACAGGCTGTCACCACGCTTAATGATGTATGTTGACGGTGTGATATTGCCACCTATGGGCGTAATATCAAGGAATATTTGACCACTATTCAAGCAAACCGTTGTATCCGCCGTTGGTTTTTGGAAAAAAACGGAGGTCGCTTCAGACACATCAAAACTATCCTTTTTTATCAGTAAACCGCAAGCCGTTTGTAAACGTGCTTCAACGATATAACTCGTATTCTGGCTGAGTGCAAAACCTGTATTGGGGTCGAATGACGTGCCATTGATGGTATAAGTCGCACTTGTAACGATAGGGTTTGGCTTATACTGAAACGGTAAACATTCGTCTGTTTGAGCATTAAGGGTTAATTGAGCTGCATTTTCAACGGTAATTTTACGCGTTGTTTCACGGAGACAGACACCCGAACCCCGTTGGTATTTGAGCGTATAAACGCCCGCTACTGAGGGGTTAAAAAACAAGCTGTCGCCACGTTTAATAATGTAGGTTGATGGGGTAATTGTGCCACCTAATGGCGTTGTTTGAAGAAAAATCAAAGCGGAATTGCGGCAAACAGTCGTATCAGTCGCTGGATTTAAGAAAAATACAGGGTCGATAGTGACTATGTCAAACGTATCACGCAGCTCTCGGCTGCCACATTCATTTTGCAAACGGGCTATGACGACATGCGTGCCATAACCTGCCGTAAAACCTACTGAGGGGTCGAATGTACCTTGCGTTGTACCGTCTAAAAAACGTTCATACGTTGCACCCGCCACTGGTGTTGTTATTTTGTAGTTAAAAGGTTGACAACCATCGGCTTGCGTTTGTAAAGTTAAATCAGAAACAGACAAAACGCGAAAACGTAATGTGTCATAACTGGGTTTATTACAGGTATTATTGGTTTTCAAAATGACCGAATAATTGCCAGGCTGATTGAATACGACAGTTGGCACTATTGTATCATTTTTAGGAAAAAAGTTAACACCCGTAGGTAGAGAAGTCCATAAATAGCTGCTGGAATTGAGCGAGTTATTGCCCGTAAGAACAACGGAACTGCCTACACAAATAACAAACGGTTGGGTTGTGCTTTGTGCGCCTGAGACGACTTCTGCTTTGGCTTTGGGTAAACCAATAACGGAAACGATTTGTGTCAATGTTTTTGGACCACAACGATTTGAAACCGTTAAACTCACAGTAAAATTACCAACCGTATTGTAACGATGAGTGATGCTTGCGGCAGCTGAATTGGATGTTGTACCGTCTCCAAAATCCCATAAATAGGTCGTTTCGGTAGCGGGTGCATTTGGACAAGAGCTGTTCGTAAAACTGAAGTCCGTACCCATACAAACGGGTTGTGGAAACCCAAAAATAACTTTTGGTTTAACGAGAATACGAATGGGTGTTTTGATATAACTGCTTGTAATACCAGCAGCACAGGTTCTAAATGCGACCATAACGACCTCTAAAGTACGTGGCCGATTGGCAGGCAAACAGGTGTCGCCGCCGAAATCATACGTGTGCGTTGCGCCTAAGGGGCCGCGGACAACCGTTACTTTGCCATCGCCCCAACAATAAGCGGTGCTGTCAATTGTACCCGTTGAACTATTGAGAAAACTCACTTCTTGCCCTTCGCAAAATTCCGTTGCACCTGCCAATCCACCACGTGCATTTATAGAATCGCCGATACATTCAGTCAGAAGGGCTGGGGCTCGGCAATCGTAATTTTGTGCCGTGACAAAAAAAGGTATTGCCAAAAAGCACAAGCAAAAAAAGTATTTCATCGGTCGGGTGGTATTTTTAGTTTAACAACACTTACACTATCATCTTATATCAGTTTAACGGTTAAATAAGATACATATTGAGAGTCAAAGATATACTTATTCATTGCTTCTTGAGACGGATACTTACCTTTTATCAGGCAATTGTTTCAACCCTTTCAGCACTTTTGAACCTGTCAATAATTCCATTTGGTAAATGGCGACTTCGTTCAATTGTCTCAAACGCTCTGCTTGTTTTGCGCCTTGTTTTATCAAATGGGCATTAAGATTTTCCAAATTTGCCAAAACCAAAAGCTGTTCAGTGGCTGCATAATCTCTGATATTGCCTTTTAAAGTTGGATTTGCTGCTTGCCATTGTCTTGCAGACATGCCAAACAAGGCGACATTCAACATATCTGCCTCACTTGCGTAAACAATGCCTTCTTGCTTCATATTCTCCAATTTAGGCGGAATAAGATACATTTTTACCGCATCTGTATGAATATGATAGTTGATTTTTGAGAGGGTTCGTTTCAAATTCCAGTCCAATGCTTCTTTTTGCTGCTCTGATTGGATTTCTTTCAGGCTTTGGAACTCCTTAATCAAATACAATTGAAATGTTGGACTCAACCAATAACAAAACTGAATGGCAATATCTTTATGTGCAAATGTTCCACCATAACGGCCCGCACTGGACTTCAATCCAATGGCATTTACCTCTTTAATCCATTGACTGATAGAGATGTAGTAACTGTTTGAGCCTGTTTTACTCTTGATTGTTGCATAATTAATGGGGTTGAAATTAACATTGTGCAACTCTTCCCACAGACCTAAATATTCAATCGTACTCATATTACGCATCCATGTTTGAATGACCGTATCGGTTTTTTCATTGAATTTCCGCGCAATATCTGTGATAGAAATGTAATCCGTCTCGTTGTGAGCCAAAAGTGTAATTTCAGTATCTTGTACCTTAATGATTTGCTGCTTTGCCACGTTTCATAGTTTTAAAATTAAAAATATCGTTTTTGATTTCAATTCATCTATTCTAATCCCTGCAAATTTGCAGGGATTAGAATTTCCTAAATAGCTGCGGTTTATGCGCGTTCCTGAACGCGTTTTGATTAGATGTTAAGGAACGAAGAAATAATAAAGTATCGAATTTAAATTTGCAAATTCATCATTTATAATTTATCATTCATCATTTCCTAAAGCCTTATTTATCTACTAATTTTTTGAAAATTGTCGCAACTAAGCCATAAAAAGCAGGTTTTTCCAAATTGTCTTCAAAACTCAATGCCGCATTATAAAAGTCTTTAAACATGCCGCGCTGAACTTCTTCAAGAATACGCTCCTTCAAATCACCGTCGCTTTGAAGCCGTGTCATAATTGTTTGGCGTTCGGCTTCATAGGCTTGCTTTTTTTGTTCTTCACGGCTTTTTTTTGCCGATTCTGCGGCTATTTCTGCCAAAGAAACAGCAGGGTCTTTTGGCGGTTTAACCGCTTTTGGTATCGTTTTTTCTGTTGTTTCAGGTGTCATTGTATAACCCGAACGCACGGCTTCAACAAAAAAGCCCGCTACTTTACCTTTGATTTTACCAACTGCAACAGCTTGTGTAGTTACTTCCAGCGCTTGTTTAATACGTTCTTGTGGAAATTCAGCAATCAATTTTTTCAAGACAGATGCGTTCACTTGCCATTGATTAACAGCACTTCGCGCGATTTCTTCGTAAAAATCGGGCAAAATAGGTTCTGCGGGCAGCAAATACTGAGGGGGCATATTGTCTCGTTTTTCCAAATTTTGTGCAGCTTTCAGCGACATTTGATTTTTGGAATGTATATGAAAATTGAGTCTATGCACTGCCCTACCCCGCTTTATTTCGTCATAAGTAAACGTAATATCTGCATATTCATCAAGGTCTCGTTGCGCCTTGTCAATAATGCGTTGTTTGATACTGCCATAAAGATTGTATTGCCCTGTCAGATTGAAAATTTCGCGCAATTCATCGAGCCCAATTGTCCGAAAACCTGTGTCTTCATATTGTTTTAGCAATTCATACATGCGAAAAGATTTGACACTGAGCTTTGTCAAAACATTGAGATTAAGCCACGTAAAGTTGTTTTTATAGTCCACAATGAGGTTTCTCACGTCTTCATCAAAGCCGATTCGGATATAATTCGTCCTATCCGTCACCTCTACAAACTGGCCCGTATCGGTTTTAATGACAGGCACAGCATATTTTTTGATGAGTGTCGTCGCTTGTCGTTCCCACTTTTCGGCTTCAATATGCTTGTAGATATAAACTTTTCGCCCTAAAAGTTTGTCCGCAGCTTCGCGCAAAGCCAGATAAGTGCGCTCACTATCCGACAATTCGAAATCGGCAATAATATCTTTTATCGGAATAACATAGTCCAAACTGCGGTCATTTTCACTAATCAGCATCAGCATTTTAGTGAAAATACGCAGTTCCCAAATGTCGAAGTCGTGACGGGCTTCAATCAACCGATTAGATTTAGTGACCAATCGAACAGGATTTTCGTTCTTTTTTCGGCTCATATAATTGACTAACTTGTAAAATGATAATCTTTCTCAAAAGTATAACAAAAGGCGTTTCGTCTGTTATACTTCGGTTAATCATTTTTATTTTATTTTTAAATCACCGTGTAATGTGTTATAGTTCATCTAAGTGTCTTCCGTGTAAAGTGTTATAGTTTGTCTAATTACCCGTGTAAAGTGTTATAGTTCAAATAGAAATTTCCGTGTAAAGTGTTATAGTAAGGTACTCTAACTAATTGATTTACAAAGAGTTTTGAGCTTCTACAATATATACAATTCCATATTACAATTTAAAAACAATATTTATGCTGCTGTTTTAAAAAAATTATATAGAAACAAGCGACTTTAAAATTATAGTATTTTTAGTATCTTGCTTTATGCTAAGTGGCTTTTGTCATTCAGTAGGAATCGTGTGTCTTTGATTAGATGTACAAGAATGACTTTCAACTAAAACGGAGAAAGTATCTTTTTAAAGTATTGCTGTGCTCTAGTATGTAATACATGTAATACATGTAATATTTTATTTACTTTATTACATGAGATTAGGCAACGCACTGGACTTTTCACGGATTTGTTTTTAAGCCCATTTTGTGCTTCGGGGGCTAATGTGGTGCTGATTATTGATAAATTTGGCTTAAAACTTAATTTTAAGGGCTCTAATCGAACGGACAGAGCCACAAATTTCATTGAAGATGTCTTGAAAAAATAATTTATTGCTTGTAATACTTGTAATACTTTGTTTATTAAGAACACTGTATTACATTTACCCTTGAATTTTAAATAAGTAGTTCGCTCTAAATAATCGGGAAAATTATTTTTATAAGTCATTGATTTTAAATAAACTGTGAAGTCTTTGCCTCTTGCTTATTGCCCTTTGCCTACTTACTTATTAATTTATGAAAACGATTTGTCTTCTTAATCACAAAGGCGGTGTCGGAAAGACAACGTCAGTGGCTTGCATCGGTGCGGGTTTAGCATTGCGTGGCAAGCGGGTTTTGGTCTTAGACCTCGATCCACAAACCAATCTTACGGAAAGTATGGGCGTGAAAAATCACCCCCTCAGTATTTATGATGCCATGAGCAGTGGCAAGCCTTTGCCCATTGTTTCTGTCAAAGAAAATCTATCCGTGGTACCATCTGCGCTCAATTTAGCAGGTCTCGAACTGGAAATTGCGGCGCGCATGGCACGAGAAACGATATTGCGCCGACTGATTGAGCCTTTGAAAACACAATTTGACTATGTTGTTATTGATTGCCCACCCTCTCTTGGGCTATTGACGATAAATGGTTTAGTCGCTGCCGATGAGGTTTTTATTCCCTTAGAAGCCGAATATTTGGCGTATCGGGGCATTGATACGATTGTAGGTATTATAGAGACGGTGCGGACGCATTTCAACCCTAATCTGTTTATTTCAGGTGTTTTTTTGACAAAATATAATCGTCAACGGATATTAACAAGGAGTATTCGAGACGAAGTGTCTCAATATTTTGGCGATGTTTTGTTCGTAAATACGGTGCGTGTCAATGTTGCCTTAGCAGAAGCTCCTGCAAACGGTCAAGATATTTTTACTTATGCACCCGAAAGCAATGGGGCTGAGGACTATCTGGCGATTGTGGATGAACTTTTGGAACGCCATATTTAAGCTCATAATATCCAGTGCAACATAATATTACAAATGTTACATCAAAATCGCGAGTTATTCGGTCTTTTGTTTGAAATATAATATTACCCGTGTTACAAATAATATCACAGCAGATTTTTCCTTTTGTTTGAACATGATATTACGCATGTTACATCAAAGTCAGAAAGAAAACGTGGTTTGTCTGAACATGATATTACACATATTACATTAGGATTTTAAAAATAAAAATAATGGCAAAAAAATTCGATAATTTATCAAGTCAAAATAAAAACCTTACAGGTGGAGGAATTCAAAATTTGTTTCGTCCTGTCGAAACGCCCAACCCGTCAGATAGGGTAGTAGATGCCCCTTCTGTCGTTGCGCCACCAGATTATATTCGGCATACAGTTATGTTCTTTCCAGAGGACTTAGAGTTTTTGAAAAATGTTGTTTATGCTGAAAAACGCAAAGGCAATATCAACTACTCTCAGAAAGAAGCCTTGCATGAAGCGATAGAATTGTTGCGTAAAATTAATGCCGATATTGAACAACGACCTGTGGAAGTAGTCGAATACGAAAAACAGCGAAGTCGTACAATTAGTAAAGGGAAAAACAGTTAGCTTGAATATTATGTTACAAGTATTACATGTGTTACAAAACTATTATTTTTGAGAAAAGACTAAGGGGGAGGCGCTTACACGACGCAAAACCTTTTGGTTAAGAAGAGGACGATTTGATACTTCATCATGATAAAATTGAAATGTTCATTCTTGTGTTAAGGATAACAAGAAATGATTAGTGAGTAACCACGGGGTGAAACTGTCAAAAAGTTCACTGAATTTGTTCAACGGGAATCAACTTCAAGTATTCATAAAAGAATTGACCCAGTCGGTATGTATGACAGACCACGGTTCGCGGAAAAGATACCAAAACTTAACTCTACGTCGTCAGGATAGCGCGCTGATTTCCTTAGGTACATACTTTACATCATAACGGGATAAAGCCATATTTCGGGGCGTACCATCAAATGCACTCGTCCAAATATTCCCTTTTTTATCTTCAAAAACATAACCCACAAAATTCTTTGAGACATTGGTAACGGATTTTCCATCGTAGCGGTTTAGCCCACTCTGACCGCCGAGCCAAATATTGCCTTTTTTATCTTCGATAATGGAACGAACATTTGTAAAAGACACCCCTTCTTTGTTTGTAAATTTGGTAAATGATTGCCCATCGTAGGTATAGGCATAGCCCCGAGTGCCGAACCAAAATTTGCCTGTTTTATCTTCTACAATCGAATTAATATCATTATCATTTTGATCATCATTTATTTTAAAACTGTGAAAAGAATTGCCATCATAACGACTTATGCCGCCCATAGTACCGAACCAAATATTACCCCTTTTATCTTCTAAAATGCAACCAATCTTATCATTAGCAAGCCCGTCTTTCGTTGTAAAATTGGTGAAAGAATTGCCATCATAACGATAACCACCTGCGCCAATCGTCCCAAACCAAAGGTTTCCCGCTTTATCCTCTAAAACAGAAAAAGTATGATAACGCCTCAAACTGTCTTTATTTGTGAAATTAGAAAAGGTTTTACCATCATAACGAATGATGCCTTCCCAAGAGGCGAACCAAAAATTGCCGTTTCTATCCTGCACCATATTGCGCGTGATACTGCGGGGACCATAAGACGTGTTTATGGTTTTGGTTTCTATAAAATAGGGGTCGTTGTCAAATGCATTCGTCTTTGGTTGCGATAATCCTTGTGCTGTTTTATCTTGTCCGCTGGACGAAGTGATAAAAACGAATAGTAATAACAGAGAATAGAGTTTTTGATACACGTTATATTTTATCATTTATAAATATTTTTAACTGATTTAAAATCAATTGTTTGTAAGAAAATACCCCCCTCAGTATTTTGCTGATTTTACGTTTTCATCCCTTAATTCCAAGGACCATTCTTAGTAACATTAATAAAAGACGTGCCATTAAAACGAAAAAGGCCGCCCGAAAAACCGAACCAAAGCGTGCCATGCGTATCTTCCAAAATGCTTTGAATACCAAAAATACGGGTCATGTCGTCTTTCTTATCTATCTCTTTAAAGAAGGTGAATTTTTCTCCATCATAGCGATATGCGCCATGATGCAATGCACCAATCCAAATATTACCCGTTTTATCTTTATAGAGGGTATAAATATCATTTTTGCTAAGCCCTTTTATTTCTGGGTATTGAGTGAACGTTTTACCATCATATCGGCTTACACCACCGTCATTAATGTATTTAGGAAAATCGGATGAGAGACACCCGAACCAAATATTCCCATGGTTATCTTCCACGATACGACTCACATTATTACTGCAAAGACCCTCTTTCTTTGTGAAATGAGTGAATGTCGTGCCGTCATACTTACAAGCGCCAAAACCGTCTCTGCCAAACCATATATTGCCTTTTTTATCCTCTAAAATACTCCAAACCTTGCCAGTCACCACTTTATAGGACGGATTGTCAATAACAGGTTTAGGAATCTTAAATTCAGAAAAAGAAGAGCCGTTATAGCGAAAAGCCCCCTCAGTCGTACCCGCCCAAATCTGACCATTTCTATCTATAATAATTTTGCAGCCTGAAATATGACCCTTAGTTTCCGCGAAAGTGGTAAATATTTTTCCATCATACCTTGAAATGCCGTTATGCGTGCCAAACCACATATTTCCCTCTTTGTCTTCGGCAATACCCACAACTGTGTTATCACATAATCCGTCTTTTGTAGAAAAGTAGGTAAGCGTTTTACCATCATAACGCACTGCACCATCTGACATCGTTCCAAACCACAGATTGCCTTTTGTGTCCTCAAATATTTCTACGACATACTCAGATATTTGAGAAGCAGAATCCAATTTCACACTTTGCACGCTTGGAGGGGGGAGTCGTTCGTTCGATAGCTTTGGTTTTTCTTGTCCGTTACAGGAGGTTAGAAAGACGAATAGCAATAATATGGGATAGAGTTGTTGAGACACGTTATAGTTTGTCATTTATGCTTGATTTTATGAATGTGATGAAACAAAACTACCCTGTTTATTTAAAGCACTGCCTAAACGTGTGTAAAAGAATGTAACAGAATTGTAAATCTTATAGAAAGTAGCATTTTATTGTTTTTTTGATTAACCAAAGTCTATATTTGACTTGTATTCAAAAGGATACTATTTTACTTCAATTGACAAAACAATTTCAATGAAAAATCTAATCAAACTAAGCTTTTTACTCGTCTTTTTTATCTCCTGCGTTTCCGCAACAAGAGAACAAATAAAGAAAAAACCACACATCGTCTTTGTCATAGGCGATGAAGAATACCGTTCCGAAGAAAGTATGCCTATGTTGGGTAAAATACTGCATCGAGAATTGGGCGCAAAAATCAGTTTATGCTTTCCATTGGACAGTGCGGGTAATATCAACCCAAATGTAAACAACAATATAGTCGGTTTAGAAGCCTTAAAAACAGCCGATTTGATGGTCGTTTTTACAAGATGGCGCGAATTACCTAAGCATCAAGCCAAAATGATTACGGATTACGCCGAAACAGGAAAACCCATAGTCGGTTTCCGCACGGCGACACACACCTTTAAGTACAATAAAGATAGTTCGATGTTTTATCTCAATGATGAGTGGCCTACCAAAGTCTATGGGCAACAATGGATTACGCATCATGGACATTTTGAAGATGGCAATAAACCACTGACATCCGTTTATCTAAAAGGCGATAACACACCCATTTTGAATGGTTTTCAACCTTTTCAAGCCTATTCATGGCTTTATCACGTGGACGGCGGCAAATGGCATCTCAATGGCGATTCCAAACCATTTTTAGAAGGCAAAGCCTTAAAATCCAATCATGAAAAGGCGGGTAAACTGGACGAATACCCATTGACAAACCCTGTGGCTTGGACAAAAACATACACTACGCAAAGCGGTAAATCGGCGCGGGTATTTTTCACAACTTTGGGACATCCTTATGATTTCAAAGACGTTTCAATGCGTAAATTGGCACTCAATGGCATTTATTGGGCATTGGGCTATGAAAAGAAAATCCCTAAAATGGGCGTAAATGCAGATTTTGTTGACCCATACAATCCTAATAATTCAGGCTTTGGCGCGCGGTTTAAACAAGGCATGAAACCGATTAAGATTGGGAAATAGGCTTCCTAACCAACCGTTACTTTGTTCTACTTTGGTAGTTTAAAAACCACTTCGTCATTGCGAGGCACTACGACTCACAAAAATGAACCGTTTAAAACGAAATGACGCGGACAAGTGAGGCGATGATTTAAAATCATCGCCTCACTAAAAACACAGTGCGTCATTAGTAGCGTAACGCAGTGGAGCGAAGCAATCTGTTCAATTAACACAGAATTTTTTTGAAAGTCTGCGAACGAATAACAGATTGCTTCGTACCTCGCAATGACGATTCCTGTAAAGACTTTACTATTCATATTCAATCGCTTTGCGGTTTCAGTTGACCAATTTACAGTCACGAAGAACCAAATAATTCATTCCCCTATTTTTGTGTTGCCCCCCTCAGTATTTGAATGCTTCCAAGCAAGGGTGACGGCTTGGATTCAGCTCCAAAAAACCTCTACCCGCATCTAATCTTCAATTACATCTGCACATTATTACACAACTATTTATATAAATACACAAAACTACACTAAAATACACATTTATACATCTTAGTTATTAACCAAAAGGCTTCGACTCACCCCTATTTTAATTTTTTATTCAAAATAATGGATGGCACAATTTCATTTTAAGCCCATTTCGCACCTCATTCTAAACCATGTACAACTTTTTAATCCATACACCTGAAAAAGAAAAAAAACTTAGAAAAAGGGGCTTCCCGCTCTAAGTTTTTTTTGGAAAACGAATGTAGAATTCGATTTCGCCGCACCTGTATGCACAAATAAATACAATTATGTACAATAATACACATTTTTACACATAAACACATCAATTTAAACTATGGAAAAAATCGAAAAAAAGACAAATCAATGCACAATAGTGTAAACAAATACACATAAATATATACCTTTGCACAAAAATACACATAAATGGTCATTGCTGTTACAAATCTAAAAGGGGGTGTTGGAAAAACAACCATCTCAACAAACTTGGGTGTCGCTCTTGCACAAAGAGGTTATAGCGTCTGCATCGTTGACACCGACGAGCAACAACGTTCATCTGTCAAATGGTCAGAACAACGAGAAGATACTATGTTGCACGTTCCTGTCGTCACGGTGAGTGGCGAAAAACTCATACGAGAAGTGGATGCCATCAGTAAAAACTATGACATCGTCATTTTAGATGGGACTCCTCAGCTATCGAAATTAGCCAGCAGTACGCTTTTGTCAAGTGATTTGATAATTGTCCCCATTTCACCAAGTGGCTACGACTATTGGTCTTTTGAGTCATTTTTAGAACGCTACAATCAAGCGAAAGAGTTTAAAGAAGGTTTGCAAGCGTATTTGTTGTTAAACAAGTTCACCAAGAACTACAACGTGGACAAAGAAGTAAAAGCAGCTCTCGGAGAATTTGAATTACCTTGCCTTGAAAGCAGCATCGGTGATAGAGTTGCCTACCGCGAAACCATTGTACAAGGTTTAGGCGTTACGGAACATAAAGACAAAAAAGCACAAGATGAATTTAATCGTTTTACAGATGAGATTGAAAAAATATTGAAAGCGATGTAAATGCCCCCTCAGTAAAAAAGGGATTTATTACACTAAAATACACATTTTTACACATAATTGTAAATTAATCTGTATTTTTGTAAACAAATACCCACTACTACACATAAATACATGTAAATACACATAATAGGCAATAAATTCATGTCCAATGGCTAAAAAATTACTCACAAGGAAACTCGTTAGCGTCGCAGAAAAAGAAGCGGCATTAGAAGCCCTCGAACAGAAAAGGGTGGTAGAGGTTGTGAAACCGATACAATCTATCATTGCCGAAGAACCCATCGTTCAGCCGTTGGAAAACACAGAGGACAAGGCAACTAAATCTCGTGCGCCAAAAGCAACCCGCGAAGTGCATCGTTTCAACATAGAAATACCAATGGACTTGTATTTGGACATCAAAGACCATATTGATGTTTCGGGGCAAACGCTAAAAGGTCTCTTGTGCCTCGCCGCCCGCGAATATTTAGAAAAACAATAAAAAACATTATTGAAATTAAAAACACAAACAAATGGATTTGCTGTTTGTCTGTTTCTTATTTGTTTAAATGTTTAATTGTTTGTCACCTCCACAACTTCTTGATAATCAATGATTTAAGACCATCCAAAGCTACCAAATACACACGTAAAAGCTACCAAATGTACACGCTAATGCTACCAAATACACAGCCCCAAGCTACTAAATGTACACCATGTTGCTACTAAATACACATTTGCCCACTACTAAATGTACACAGCCCCTTTGAAAATGTACATTCTTTGTCATTTCCCTGTTTTCTCCTATTATTTTTGGCATATTACCTTGCTTTTCACCCATTTTCATAGCCATTAACATATATTGACGTGTACATTTGGTAGTTTTTAAAATGTGCTATGCACTCGTGTACATTTAGTAGTTTTTAATAAAAAGTAAAAACTACTTCTATGACTAAAAGGTATTCGTTATGTTTGTGAAAAAATAACGCAATGGAGAACCAAAGAGATGTTCAATTAGCGAATTCGGAGAACCTTGTTGTCCATTCAAACGATTTTATACAAGCTCGGTATAAAGACAAAGTGACCTTTTGGGAAATCGTTTTGTTTGGTAGAATGTGCTCAATGATTGACCCGTATGATAAGGAATTTAAAGAATATGAAATTCATATCAAAGACTTGATTGAGTATCTGGGTTTGCAGCGCAGTGGGCGCATTTATGAATATGTCATGGATGCGGCACAGCGTTTATTGGACAGAAAAGTCGTTATTTATTTCAAAGACGATAAAGGTGAGCAAAAAGAATTGGAAACGCATTTGGTTTCCAGTGTGGAACGATACACCAAAAGAGAGTCCAACGATAAATTGGTGGTAAACCTTACTTTTCACCCAAAATTGAAGCCGTTTTTGTTAGAACTTTCAAGAGATTTTACAAAATTAGATGTGACAAATTATAAGTTTTTGCACACAGGATCGAGCATTCGTATTTATCAAATATTGAAACAATATATAGGGAAAAAACAACGCCATGTCAGCATTAATTTAGATGTACTCAAAGAAATGCTTGGGGTAGGGGATAAGTACGAATCTTATAACCGATTCAAAGTCAAGGTGTTAGATGAAGCACAAAAACGTTTGGGCAAAACAACGGATATAAAATTTACGTATGACGAAATCAAAGCTTCTCGTAAAGTCGTTGCTATAAAATTCCATATTTTAGACAATAATTCGACCATACTTTTTGAAGAAACACCTCCAGTTACCCCCCCCTCAGTATTACCTACCTCAGCCGTCCTTTCAGAGCATCCAACCGAAGATCCGATAGAAGAAATGTTCACAGAACTTTACCCAATCGTTGTTGTGAAATGGAAAGTGAGCCTTAAAGTTCTGATGTCTTTGGCTGAAAAACACAAAGAAGCTGAGATTCGGCAAGCCGTTAGAGTAACGGAAAGGGCTTTGCAGGCGGGAAAAGTGAAAGACAACGTGGCTGGTTTTTTTGTAAAAGCGGTTCAAGAAGGTTATACCGACAGTTTTGAGCAACAATCGGTGAAAAAAAGTATAGATAAATCGAAAATAGATAAGCAGTTGGATGCCGAAAAAGAGCAAAAACTTAAAAAACAAGAAGCACAAGCCCAAAAATTTAGAAAAGAAGAGGCTATTATCCTAAAATTGATAGAAAACGATACGCCATTAGTTGAAGAAGCCCTTGAAAAAATACATTATTCTATGTTCAGCGGCACTTACGATGTAAAAAAGACATTAGATGAAAACCTTCAAAACAATGCCTTCAAAGCTGCCTTTTTTAATACCATCAAAACATTGCGACCAGATGCTTTTGTGTAAACTTTTGCGAAGTTAATATTGTACATGCTTTTGTTTATTTCGTGCAGCATCTGTTCCTTCGTTTGTATCTACCTTTAAGCCTTCGGATACTTGTGTGTTCCGAGGCAATTTTATTTTTGCACCTTAAAAGATTGATTGTTAATTAGTTATGATTGATACTGAGGGGTCGAAAAACCATAAGAAATCTAAAAATATCTATTATGAAATTAGATGCACATCAGCATTTTTGGCATTACGACCCAATCGTTTATGATTGGATTGACGACAGTATGCAGGTTATTGCGAAGGATTTTTTACCGTCCGATTTAGCACCGTTGTTGCAAAATAACACTTTTGATGGCTGTATTGCCGTTCAAGCGCGCCAAACGGAGGAAGAAACCGATTTCCTTATTGAGTTGGCGCAAAAAAATCCTTTTATCAAAGGTGTTGTGGGTTGGATTGACCTGCGGGATGAAAATATAGCAGAAAGGCTCAATCACTATGCACAGTTCGAGGTCGTGAAAGGTTTTCGGCATGTTTTACAAGGCGAAGCCGACTTGGATTTTATGCTCCAACCAGCGTTTTTACGTGGCATCACTGCCTTGAAAATACACAATTATGTGTATGATATCCTCATTTTTCCTAAGCAATTGTCCAATGCCTGCAAGTTGGTCGCCCTTTTTCCAGAACAGACTTTTGTGCTTGACCATATTGCCAAACCCGATATTAAAAACGGCGATACAGCGGCTTGGGAAAAAGACTTCAAAGCACTGGCTGCCTATCCAAATGTCTATTGCAAAATTTCGGGTATGGTAACAGAAGCGGATTGGTCAAAACCTGAACCAGCCGTTTTTACAAAATACATTGACCATGTTTTAGCGTGTTTTGGCACTCAAAGGGTTATGTTTGGTAGTGATTGGCCCGTTTGTCAAGTAGCGGCATCGTACGATAGGGTAGTGGAGATAGTGGAACAGAATACACGGGATTTGTCGGAGACTGAAAAAGAAATGTTGTGGGGGAAGACGTGTGCGGAAGTATATCTACAATGACAGAGACTATGTATAATGGCATTTGCATATCCACTTTTATTGCGGTCGGTGTCGGATGTACATTATTTGCAAAAAAACTAAGCCGATTTTTGAAAGAGAAAAAGTGTATTAAAATGTGTATTTATGTACAATACTGTGTATAAATACACATTTTTATAAAGCAAATAGCCTCCCCTCAGCATCAAGCCGTAAATATTGTACAATCGAAAATACTTATATTGGACACGAATTTCACAAATTACACGAATTACAGTTAGGTTTTTATAATTGATTTTAAGGACATACAAAAAGTGATTAAAAATTATTCGTGTAATTCGTGTAATTTGTGTCAGCTAAGTAATATTGCATAATCAAATAAAACTCAATTATAAATGCCTATCTATCATAAACTTGGAAAAATTCCGCCTAAACGCCATACGCAGTTTAGAAAGACCGACGGCGGACTTTACTACGAGCAACTTTTTGGGACAATCGGTTTTGACGGCATGTCGTCGTTGCTTTATCAAGTGCATCGTCCGACAATGGTGAAGGAAGTTTTATCAGAAACCGACGTTGCGCCTAAAATTGCGGTACAAAAAAACATCAAAGCCCGTTTGCTCAAAGGTTTTGATGTGCCGCCCCAAGACGATTTTTTGGACAGCCGCACACCGCTTTTGGTCAATGCGGATATTCATATCGGTTTGGTAGCTCCGAGAAAGTCTTTGACGCAGTATTTTTATAAAAATGCAGATGCCGATGAAATGTTGTTTGTGCATCGTGGTACAGGTACTTTGCGGACACAATTGGGCAATATTCCCTTTGAATATGGCGATTATTTAATCATTCCAAGGGGTATGATTTATCAAATTGACTTCGATACCGCAGACAATCGCTTGCTTTATGCCGAATCTTTTCATCCCATTTATACGCCCAAACGCTATCGCAATTGGTTTGGACAACTCTTAGAACATTCGCCCTTTTGTGAACGTGATTACAAACTACCACAAGACCTTGAAACACACGACGAGAAAGGCGATTTCATTATGAAAATCAAAAAACAAGGCGTTTTGTACGAAATACTTTATCTCACACACCCTTTTGATGTCATTGGTTGGGACGGTTACAACTATCCGTATGGTTTTTCAATCCATAATTTTGAGCCGATAACAGGACGTGTTCATCAACCGCCGCCTGTGCATCAGACTTTTGAGACGAAAGCGTTTGTGGTTTGTTCGTTTTGTCCGCGTTTGTACGATTACCACCCCCTCAGTATTCCCGCCCCTTACAACCATTCGAATATTGACAGCGACGAAATGTTGTACTATGTGGACGGTGATTTTATGAGCCGCAACAATATCGAGCAAGGGCATATCACGCTACACCCAAGCGGTATTCCGCACGGTCCTGCGCCAGGTGCGTATGAGCGCAGCATTGGACAAACAAAAACAGAAGAATTGGCGGTAATGATTGATACTTTTAGACCCCTAAGTATAACGGCGGCGGCTTTGGGGATTGATGATGGTAAGTATTATAAATCGTGGGTGGAGTAAATTTTCCTAAATTTTTTAATTTAAAATGCTTATATTTGCATTAAAATGTAAAATCTTTCCATTCTAAATCAAAAAATCATGATAATCGAATTTGCTGTTACAAATTTTCGCTCTATTAAAGATCGTCAAGTTATGGATTTCAGAACTGATGGTCAGATTGCTAACAAACACATGGTTGATAATATTGCCTTGCCTAAAGATAGAAGTCATGGCAATAGTTTAGTGAAAACGATGGCAATTTATGGTGCTAATGCTTCTGGAAAAAGTAATTTCCTCAAAGCAATATACGCTTTAGAATTTATGGTCACTAGTTCAGACTCGTTTAAATTAGACAAACCCATTCAGACTTATGAACCTTTCAAATTAGACAAATCCAGCCTAAATGCGCCAACTATTTTTGAAATTGAATTCATTGCGAAAGATAAAAAACGCTATCGCTATGAGGTACATTTCAATAAGACTACTATTCTAAATGAGAAATTGGATGTTTATGAATTAGATAAAAAAGCGACTTTTCCTACGCTAATTTTCAATCGTACCGAAGAAAAAAGCATCGATTGGAAAGAAGGAAAAGATTTTTCTCTACTTCCGAATCAACTTCTTTTGTCAAAAGCGGGTACAAATGATGTTCCTTCTATTAGGGAAGCGTATCGTTTCTTTGCAACATACTTATTCTATGCTGCCGCCCACTCAATATTTGATGCAGGCATGTTGGGAATAACCGAACTAATTTTGAGTGACAAAACATCTGAAAATGACAAGCTAAAAAGACTGATTGTCTCAATTATTCAAGCAGCAGATACAGGTATAAAAGATATTTATACATCAAGATTAGAACAGTCTTCTGAAGAAATGACAGAAGAAGATAAAAATACAAATATCAAAAATTTAACAAAACGGATGAAAACAGTTCATCCAGTTTATGAAAATGGCTTAGAAGTTGGCAAAACAGATTTTGATTTAAGAGAAGAATCAACGGGTACAATGAAGTTAGTTGGTTTGGCAGGTATTGTTGCTCAAGCCTTAGATGATGGTTCTGTAATTATTATGGATGAATTAGATAAAAACTTGCATCCTCTATTGACTCGTATGATTATTGGTTTATTTCATAATCCTGATTTTAATCGAAAAAATGCTCAACTTATTTTATCATCCCATGATATTAGTCTTATAGACAATACTTTATTTAGACGGGACCAAATAATGCTCATTGATAAAGATGTACAGGGCAATTCTTCTGTTAAAAGGCTTTCGGAATTTACAGGAATTTCACGGGTAAAACAACTCGAAAAATGGTATATGGCAGGTATGTTCAATGCCGTTCCTGCAATTAATGACTATCAAATTGAAATGAATTAACAACCAATGGCAGAAATACCTCCTTATATCCGTTTATTCTGTGAAGGGTCTAAAACAGAACCTAACTATTTCATTCCTTATTTTAAAGCCAAAGGTTTTCACCAACCAAATATGGCTTCTAAACCCAAAAACCATGACCCCAAAGGCGTGGCAAAAGCCGCTAAAGAGGCGTATAACTATGCAAAAAAAGTGTTGAAAATCCCAGAAGATAAGATTTTCATTTGGGCTATTTTCGATAGAGACGGTCATGCAGGTATTCCCGAAGCGATTGATTGGTTATGCGGTACACCAATTGGCATTGCCTTTTCAAATATCTGTTTTGAATACTGGATTCTCCTGCATTATGAAAATAAACCAAGAGCCTTTCTGAGTTGTGATGAAATCATCAGTTATATTCATAAAAACCATGATAAAGAATATGGTAAAGCAAATGACCATTATATGAGATTAAAAGATAAAATCCCTCATGCAATAAAACACGCTCAACAACTTGCTGACAATCAAAGGCAATATGCCACTCGACCTGATTCAATTTTGAGCGGCAGTAATGATTCTAATTGTCCTGATAGCCCAAATTGGGTATTGAATCCTTACACGGATGTTCATTTAATTTTTGAATCACTTTATGATAGAGGTTTTATTAAAGATTTTTAATACCCCACAGTATTTGAAACTTGTAACTAAAAACCATGTCTAATAATTCAGATTTCACCATCCACAACATCCCTTTTGGCATTTTTTCAATAAAAAACAAGCCAAAATGCTTGGCAACTATCATCGGCGACCAAGTTGTGGATTTATATGCCTTAGCAGAATTGGGTTATTTTGATGATTTAAAAATCAAAAAAGCGGTTTTTAAAAAATACTATTTGAATGATTTTATTGCTTTGGGCAAAGCTAAAACCAATGCAGTTCGCTTACGTTTGCAAGAGATTTTAATAAATTTTAAAAAAGTACCCCCCTCAGTATTTTACCATGAAAACAGCGTAAAACTGCATTTACCCATTCAAATTGGTGACTACACCGATTTTTATTCCAGTATCGAACATGCCACCAATGTTGGAAAAATGTTCAGAGACCCTGAAAATGCTTTATTGCCAAACTGGCGACATATACCTGTTGGTTATCATGGGCGCAGTTCGTCAATTGTCGTGAGTGGTGTGCCGATTCATCGTCCACAAGGACAAGTCAAGCCGAAAGATGCGCTTTTTCCTGTTTTTCAACCAACGGCTCGCCTTGATTTTGAATTAGAAACAGGTTTTATCATTGGCAAAGAAACCGCATTAGGTGAGTCCATTCCGATTGACCAAGCAGAGGAATATATTTTTGGCAAAGTGTTGTTCAACGATTGGTCAGCACGTGATATTCAAGCATGGGAATACGTGCCGTTGGGTCCTTTTTTAGGTAAAAATTTTGCCTCTTCCATGTCGCCATGGGTCGTGACGATGGAAGCCTTAGCACCGTTCAGAGTGAAAGGACCACAGCAAGACCCCTCAGTATTACCTTATCTGCAATATTCAGGTGATAAAAACATAGATATTCAATTGGAAGTCAGCATATTGCCTGAAAAAGGGGAGGAGACGGTCGTTTCACGTTCCAATTTTAAATACATGTATTGGAATATGGCGCAACAACTCGCGCACCATACTGTCAACGGCTGCAATGTACGCATCGGCGATTTAATGGGTTCGGGAACAATCAGTGGCAAAGACGACACGTCTTTGGGGTCAATGTTGGAACTCAGTTGGTCGGGCACAAAACCGCTTCATTTAAAAAATGGCTCTCAAAGGACTTTTATTGAAGACAACGATACTGTTATCATGCGGGGTTATTGTGAGAAAGAGGGGATAAGGGTCGGTTTTGGCACGTTGACAACGAAAGTATTGCCAGTGAAAAAAGGGTAGTAGCCCCTCAGTATTCAGTCAATATAATTGTGCATAGTTAGCTTGTCGCTTTATATTATGCTTGTATCAATTGCCTCCATCTAATGAGTTTCAATTAATTAATCTACATTATTTGACAATATTTTTCCGTATTTAGTTAGAGGATTTTTCAAGCCAGTATAGTTTAATAAATCCTCAGAATGTTCATTGAACTGCGATAAAAACAGATTGACTTT
>JANLQI010000342.1:0-3054 GCA_031367705.1 Saprospiraceae bacterium
CACTTTTCACTTTTCACTTTTCACTTTTCACTTTTCACTTTTCGCTTTTCACTTTTCACTTTTCACTTTTCACTTCTTTGCTAATCACCGCTTCAAGCCGAATCGCAAAATCAACCATTGCCTTAATTTCACCCACGCCACTTTGTCTTTCCTTATCCATGATGAGGAGACCACCTTGCCCATTTGATTCAATATGGTAATAATTATTACTTTCAAAATACAAGATGAGTTCGTCGTTGAAGAAACGTCTGATTGCCATGATATTGTTACCCCTCAGTGAAAAACGTTCTGCAAAGTCTCTAAATGATTGTAAATGTACTTCTTTATAGTTGCTTAAATAATGTAATTTCTCATACAAATCAACCTTACTTAAAGTAAATGCAGGTATCTCTTTATCGCAATTGATGTAAACCATACTCGCGTGCAGGGCTTCTTCTGCAATGAAAGCACCTTCCGAATATTCTATATCAAAGAATTTAAAGACATCTTTTTTGTCTTGACCAATGTTATAAAGGTGATCGACTTGTCGAGTTCTAAAATAGTTGAAGCGTGACAAAAAGAACAATTGATACTGTCGGCTGTAAGTAAACGCCCAACCAATATCGGTGAAATATTGCGCCATTAATATTTGGCGTTGGGTCATTTTCCTTTCATCTGGCATAAAATGCACATATTCTAATGCCCGACGCAAAGCGGACGGATGCTCGCTTTCAGCTTTGTGTAGGTCAAGTCCAATCAATTCAAACGAACCCCCATTTTTATCAAAAGTCTGTTGATATTCTCTCATATTTTCCATAACTGTATGGTCAACAAAGCGGCTTTGCAGAAAATCGACAACGACTGTTTGGTTGGTTTTTACAGTGTCTAATGTTTTTTTCAGTCTAAAAAAGTTCAAAAAGGAGCAAAAATGCTTTACTGTCAAATGAATTTTGCCATCGCCATTGTTCACCATTTCGACGTTACTGGTTCTTAGGTTATTAAAGAAAAGTGTAAAACTCTGTGTCAAATAGATGTGTATCAATAACGTAATTAAAATACCTATCACAATACCCATCACGATACTCGTTAAGAGCGTGGCTATCAAAGTGACCAAAAATATGACGACCTGTTCTTTTCCAATTTCTAATATCTTTTTAACAATCGCTGGCGATGCTAATTTGTAACCTGTATAGACCAATATCGCTGCGAGTGCAGGGAACGGAATATGTTGTAACTGCTTGGTAAACAAGAGAATAAATGCGACTAAAAAAGCTGATTGGAAAAAATTTGAGCTTCTGTTTGTAGCATTATTATTCACATTGACCGAACTACGTGCAATGACCGTTACGACATTCAAGCCACCTAAAAAACCTGAAATCATGGTGGCAAGACCAATGGCTTTCAAGTCTTTATTGACCTTCGACCGTCTGCGTTGTGGGTCTAATTTGTCAATAGCTTTGATGGACAACAATGATTCGATGCTGGCAATCATGGTGATGGTGAAAGTGGCTACAACAAAATCAAGGGTAAAGGCTTTAGAAAAATCCGGGCTTGCAAAACTTGAAAAAACATCAGCAGGAATTTTCAGAAAAAATTCTTGGGGAATGGGATGTTCGACACCAATATGATTTTCGAAAATATAAGCCAAACCCACAGAAATGACGACTATCCACATCGGTGCAGGAATGAGTTGGAAATATTTATTGCGTATTTTGGCATAATAAACCATGATAAACAAACTAATCAAACCTGCAATAGCAGCAGGTGCGATATAGGCATTTGTTAAACCCTTGTAAATGGCTGTTGGAATAGATAATAACAACTCAATTGTCGTGCCTTGCGCCTCCATATCACCGACCATGATATGAAATTGTTTACTCAAAATGATGATACCAATGGCTGCCAATAAGCCTTGAATGGCTGATGAGGGGAAAAAATTGGATAGTTTACCTAATTTCATAAACGCCAAAACGAGAATAATCGCTCCAGAACAAACGATGGCAGCCAATGTCAACAGGTAACCTTGATACATATCACCTGCTCCCAAAGTTGTAATCGCTGCCAAAACCGCTACGACAAGACCATTACCCGGTCCCGTAATACTGATATGAGAACCGCCGAGAATAGACACGACGATACCACCGACAACGCCTGCGATAATACCTGACATAGGCGGTGCGCCCGATGCCAATGCCAAACCTAAACTCAAAGGCATGGCGACTAAAGACACAACAAAACCCGCAAAAATATTATTGGGGATTTCTTTTATAAACTTTACGATATTTTCTTTTCCACTCATAAGTGTTACTGTTCGATGATGTTAAAAGGTTTTTTTGTAGGATATTTTTAAATAAAACGACAAAATACTGAGGGGGTCTCCTTTTATCTTCCCCACAAAAAACATCTATTATTATTGTTAATTTTCGCAATTTTACGAAATAAAAACGGTTTTTTAAGCACTCCTTTTGAAAATTAGTGCTAAAATCTCAGTTGTTTCAGACAGATTTAATAGGGGTTTTTAAATACCAATCAATGGCAAAAAGAGTAAAATAAGTAGTTCGCCTTAAATAATCGGGAAAACTTTTTTTATAAGTCATTGAATTTAAATAAATTATGAACGCCTTGTCTTTTGCTTCTTGCCCTTTGCCTACTTACTGAGGGGGGTAAAATAAAAACTCTGAATACATAAGGCATGTATTCAGAGTCAAAACATTGAAAAACAATATTTTACGACAATCCATTCATAGCGACGACATGTTGAATTTCAGGCATTTTAGATTTAATCGCTTGCTCAATCCCTGCTTTCATCGTCATACGAGACATGGAACAGTTTTGACAATTGCCCAACCAACGGACTTGAACCGTCATATCGTCTGTTATATCTACCACTTCAACGTTGCCGCCGTCCACTTCTAAAAAAGGACGGATTTCATTGAGTGCTACGTTTACTCTTTCTATCAAATGACTTTTATCTCCTATTACCATTTCTGCAATTGTTATTTAGACATATTAAACACAAAGATAGCCATTAAGTTTTGAGTTTTAGGTTTTGAGTTTTGAGTTTTTCAACTCAAA
>JANLQI010000345.1:0-3953 GCA_031367705.1 Saprospiraceae bacterium
CAATTTTAGTTTACTATACCTTGTTAAAAGCCTATTTATCTATCACTTCCCCTGAATAACAATCATCAAAAGTATCAAAATAAGCGGTTTTCAGCACCTTAAAATCGCTGTCCAAAACCACAAAATTGAAGCCGCGTTGGCTCATACTGTGGTCAATTTTATTGAAAATAATTTTACCAAAATTACCTGCCGTTCCACCTGCGGAATGTAATTCAAAGCTGCTTTGGGTAACAAAACCATTGATATTATCCCCTTTTTTGAACTTTTGGATAATGGCAACCGAGTCGGGCGTTATTTTTTCAAAGACAAATTTTCCCTTGTGAATCACACCCGCCAGACCGCTGCGTAAGGTCAATTTCGATATATCACAACCCATTTTGCGGAGTTGTGTTTTGGCTTCTTCGCACAATTTCCACGCACCATCGTCTCTCACAACAACTAAAATCGTCTCTTTATCATTCGCTGCAAGGAACTCGGCTAACCCCTCAGTATTGACATTTGCAACGGTACAATTGGGCAATTCGGAAAGGAATTTTATCGTTTTTTCAAACTTTAAAGGTACACCAACGATATAATCTTCATACATAAACGCTTTTACCTGACCGCTTTCTACGATTTTTTTTAATTTTCTAACCGAGTGTTGCGTGGCTATGAATATTGAATTTTGTTCATCGCCCAATTCACCTTTATCGAGTGCGGCAAAGGTCTTTTTCTCATACCGTTCATGTGCTTGCCAATCGGGACGTGCCAAATAACCTGTCGTTATACTTTGATGATTCAAAGCCGCGATGCGGGCAAAATGAATATAGTCCTCGTATGTTTTGTAATGCAATGTAAAAGGCGGCAACATGACCACCCGCTGGGCTTCACTTGTGATGTGTTGCCATGTTTTTGAAGTCATGACTGACGGTTCGTAGCCATCAAAATCATAATACTTTTGCTCACGTGTTACCATAGGGGCAACGTCTATGATTTGAATAAAAATAAGTATGGATAATAGGCTGATTATCCATGTCTTAGGCAATTTTAACTTTAAAAAACCGACGATAAAAAACGCCATTAGGAGATAATGTAAAGTCCAAATAAAACGACCAGAAGAACGAAAGGCTTGAGATAAAAAGTCGAAATAAGTATTTTTCAACAGGAAATTAGCCTCAAAAATGGTCTTATTTCCCAGAGTGAAAATATGACTAAACGCAAATAAAGTGAACAAAACAGCGACAAAACCAAGCGGAGAGAACGATTTTTTGACGATTTTTATGTTTTTTATATGGGAAACATAAAACATAAAAACAATCAAACCCATGAGTAATACGCCACCGCCAAGATAGCCTTGTCCTTCATATTGACCTGTATTAACAGGTAGCGTAGGCATCAAAAACTGTTCGCCTTGCCCATTGAAAAATGTGTTGAGGTTGGCTGAAAATTTGCCAAAACCAATTTGCGCCATCGTAGTTGTGGATGTATTGAAATTACCCACAAAATACCATAACAGCATTGCCAAAGCCAAGCCAGCGACACTCATTAATCCCTTCAAAACCCACGAAAAACGCCCTATTTTTTCCGATTTCCAATACGTGGCAAACGCCAAACCAAAGACCATCAAGAGCAAATATTGATGAATGAGTGCCGTTATGGCTATGATTTTCAGGAAACTAAAAAACTTCTGCTTTGCCGTTTGGGGTTCAAAATAGATACAAAAAGACCATAAAATGAGCCATTGGGCGCACAAATTCATGTGACCAGTGCGGGTCAAAAGGGCAGGGGAGAGGATGGAAAAAGTGGCCCCTAAAACCACTGCAAGGGGCGTTATATTTAAGTTATAGAGGTTGGATAGGCCCCTCAGTAAACGAACCGAAAAAACAGCTTGTAAGATGTAACAAGCCAAAAACCAAAAGCCAAAGTATTGAAAATCAAGCGGTAATAAAGGCGATAAAACTTTAAAAGGAATGGCTAATAACGGAATAGCTCCTGTCAAACCGATGCCCGTCACTGTTGGATAATCATAACCTTCCAATGTGCCAATGATGGGAAAATGCCAAGGCGTATTGCGATAAAACTGCCACGAAACATACTCCGTCGGACAATCGGCATAACTCATCAACCAATCGTAATGCGTCGGATTGAGGACGTGTGGTGTGAATTTCAAGAGAAAAACAACGACTGCCATGGCAATAGCTGCGGCGTAAGTTCCCCCCCTCCCGATGTTGTCGGGATTTCGCTCCTCAACAGTATTTGTTCTAAAAAAACGCATTTTTTAAATTTTCACTTTTCCGTCCATTATTCAATAGTCACATTCAGGTTTGATATTTTTCAAGAAAAAATCACTGTTTTTTGTAAAAATGGGTATTTTTGTAAACTTAAAACAACCAACTAAAAACGAGCATCTATGAGATTAGAGAAATATAATGTAAAATCTAACTCTGCCAAAACCGCTTTTACATTCATAAGTGAAGGACCCAAAGGCAGGATTTTGAAAGGTGTTTACTATTCAAAACTAAAAGTCAAAGGCTATAAAAGTCTGTACAATCTTGCTTTTGGCGACAAATTGATAGATACGGATGATATTGATGACAGCATTGTAACCGATAACCGAGACCGTGAAAAAGTATTAGCAACAGTAGCAAATACAGTAATTATTTTTATAAAACGACATCCGAAAGCACAAATTTATATAGAAGGCAGTACCGCAGCAAGAACACGTTTGTACCAAATGGCAATCGGTAAATATTTTGCAGAACTGTCTAAAACCTTTGATATTAAAGGAGTTATAGACATGAAATGGTTGCCTTATGAAAAAAACGTTAATTATTCTGCTTTTTTAATCAGTCGTAAAACAGCTAATTATGAAAAAAAAATCTCTCTTTGACGAAAACGTTAAATACAATCCAAAATTAGACGAAGATGCTAAAAATCATCCGAACTCATTTCCGAGAAAAACGGCATTGGCAAATTTAATGTTTGATAGAATGGCATTATATCAAAAAAACAGTAAAAAACAGCAACCGCTATTGACCGCTTTACAAACAGAGTTATTATATCTCTATGTCCAAGAACCGACTGAAAAACAGCATAAACAATTAGACGTTTTTCTGTTTTATCTTTTTTCTGATGATAATTACGATTTAGAACCGAAACAAGAGGATTTACAGCCTAAAAAGAAATTAGCTGTAAAACGTACCGAACTTACGCCTTTTCAAAACAAGTTGCTAAATGTGTATGACCAAGAACCAACAGAAGAACAGATGTTGAAACTAAAAGATTTTCTGTTTCGACTGTTTAATAATCTACTTAACAAGTTTGATGCTAAACCAGAGGCAGAAATGAACGCTTAAAATAGTGAAACTAAGTGTCAGTAAGTAGCCTTGTTTTACTTTGAGTAATAGGTAAGTATGGTTTTTTTATTCCATCTTTTTCAAATAGCCCCATTTTACTGAGGGTACTTACACCTTTTCACTTTCCAAAGCATCCCAATATTCAACAGCACGGCGTGTGTGCGGAATACAAATGGAGCCACCCACCAAATTGGCAATAGAAAAAACTTCAAAAATTTCGGCTTCCGTTACACCCAATTCGTTGCATGTACCGATATGGTATTTGATACAATCGTCGCAACGCAAAACCATGGAAGCGACAAGTCCCAACAATTCCTTTGTTTTTACATCGAGCGCACCTTCTTGATAGGTTTGGTTGTCGAGTGACCAAAACCGTTTGAGGACTTTGTTGTCCACACTCAAAATGCGGTCATTCATCCGCTTGCGGTATTCGTTGAATTCTGTAACTGTTGACATGTTTTTTAGATTTTTTTTGATGAGAGATGAGCAGGTATAGTAAACAGAAAATTGATTCATTTTTTATTTTTTTTGCAAAAAAAATAAAAAATGTATCAATTTTGTGTTTAATATACCTGCTCATCTCTCATCAAAAAAAATCTAAAAAAAATGTGAAAAGTT